>JAGKTB010000132.1:0-4086 GCA_018993145.1 Flavihumibacter sp. | reverse complement strand
AAGAAAATGAAAAAGGATTCGTGGACTTTCTACTTACTGATCAGCCTGAGCCACCGAAGTATTTCGCGATGATGAAAAAACTCAATAAAGTGGATCGCCCACTTTTAACCGAAGTACCCAAGTTGAAAAAACTTGATCCAACCGAATCAAAAGATGCATTGAAAAAAGGTATAATGATCATCGATACCCGGAATAAAACTGATTTTGCTAAAGGGTTTATTCCAGGTACCATTAATATCCAGGGGAACAATTCCTTCAGCACCTGGGCAGGATGGTATCTCAATTATGAAGAACCCTTTATCCTTGTAGCAGAAGAAGCACAGCTGGATGATCTGACTCGTAAACTGATGCGTATCGGTCTGGATAATATCCTCGGATATATTGCTGTGGAGGATATCGAAAAAGTTGCTGATGGCAAACTCGATACGGTGAAGCTGGTGGAATATGATGAGTTCAAAAAAATAGTAGATGCCGGTACTGCCGAGATCATCGATTTGAGAGGTGCGGCTGAATTCAATTCGAACCATATTCCGGGTGCCAAACATGTATTTGTGGGTACGCTGCCTCAGCACTTGAATCAGATTCCAAAAGATAAAGAAGTGGTAATTCATTGCCAGGGTGGTGATCGTGCATCTATTGGTTACTCCCTGCTTGCAAAACATGGATTCACGAACGTTCGCAATTTCTCAGCGGGCATGAATCGCTGGGTACAGTCCTAAAAAAAATAACAAATGAGCTTGCTAAAGAAACACTGGTTTCCGGCTCTGTTGGTAGTATTGATTGTGGTTGTTGTTGCATATCAACTGGGAAGCAGCGATAAGGCTGGTGAGAAAGTTATGCCTGCCCGCTCTGGTGAAAACCTGGGCTGGCAGGCTCCCAGTTTATACCTCGACAATGAACTGGAGGGTGAAGCACGTGAGATGGTGATCTATGGGGAAGAACTCATCGCGCACACGTCCAAATACCTGGGCCCCAAAGGAACTGTTGCTCAAATTTCCAATGGGCTGAATTGCCAGAACTGTCACCTTGATGCCGGTACCCGAAATTGGGGTAATAACTATGGCGCCGTTTCGTCTACCTATCCCAAATTCCGCGATCGTAGCGGAGGCCTTGAAACCATTCCGAAAAGAGTAAATGATTGTTTTGAAAGAAGCCTGAATGGGAAAGCGCTCGATACTACCAGCAAAGAAATGCAGGCGATTGTTGCCTATATTAACTGGGTTGGGAAAGATGTTCAAAAAGGTGAGAAACCAAAGGGCTCAGGAATCAGGGAACTGGATTATCTTGAGCGTTCAGCTGATCCTGTGAAAGGAAAAGTCATTTACCAGGCGCAATGTCAATCCTGTCATGGTGCAAATGGGGAAGGCATGATGGCGTTGGACGGCAGCGAATATTCCTATCCTCCTCTATGGGGTGAACATAGTTATAATTCGGGAGCTGGCTTGTATCGTTTATCAAGGTTTGCAGGTTATATCAAAGACAATATGCCCTTCACCCAGGCCACGCACAAATTACCGACCCTTACTGATGAAGAAGCCTGGGATGTAGCAGCCTATGTTAACTCGCAGCCCCGGCCCAAAAAAGACCTGAGCGGGGATTGGCCCGATATTTCCAAAAAGCCGGTGGATCATCCTTTTGGTCCATTTGCAGATGGGTTCTCAGAACAACAACATAAATTCGGACCCTTCGGTCCAATTGTAGCAGCCCGTAAAGCACAGGCCGCCAACAAGAAATAATACAAAGTATCCGATTGCCATGCCTACTTCCAAACATTCAAATTGCACCTGCCATTCCTGCCAGCAGGAAACCGTTCGCGAAGCAGAAAAAAAATTACATGTCGAGATCAGTGAAAACAGTCGCCGTGAATTCCTCCGAAACGCCGGCCGGCTTGGCCTCGGACTAGGAATTGGTGGTGGTTTGCTGGCTACTCCCATGGCAGCTTCTGCCCTCACAGGTGAGGATGGTGCACATCAGTTCAAAGAAATTGAAAGAAACAAAGCTTTGCTAACTGGTAAGGCTAACCGCTTTACGATCCTGCACACAGCAGATATCCATGCACAATTATTGGTGCATGATGAATTCTTTATTGAGAATGGTAAAGTGGTATATAAAAAAAGGGGCGGGATGGCTACCCTAAAAACCATGATCCGGCAATTGAAAAATGAAAACCCCGCCAGCACATTGGTCATTGATGGGGGTGATTGTTTCCAGGGTAGTGGTGTGGCTGCATTGACAGAAGGAAAAGCCATTGTGCCGTTGATGAATAATATCGGCTATGATATCATGTTACCAGGTAACTGGGAAGTAGTCTATGGTAAGGAAATGATGATGAAGGATATGTTCGCTTATGATGGTGTGAAAGTTTGCGCGAACATGTTTCATAATACCAATGATGAGTTCAATGGGGATCTGATTTTCCCACCTTATTTCGTCAAACATATCGGTGACTTGAAAATAGGATTCATAGGTTATAATGACCCCCTGACTCCAAAGCGGCAATCACCTGCATATAGTGATGGCATCACGTTTACACCACCTGAAAAAAATGTAGCTAAATACATCAAACTCCTGAAGAATTATGAGCAATGTGATATGGTCTTTTTGCTCACTCATATGGGACTTGCACAGCAAATCGGCTTATCAAATTTGGCGCAGATAAAGGGAGCGGATTATATTCTGGGTGCTGATACACACGAACGCGTACGGGAGCCAATTCAGGGCCTGCATGCGAAAGTAACTGAGCCTGGTGCTTTCGGTTCCTTCCTGGCAAAACTGGATATTGTAATCGAGAACGGTGTCATCAAAGACCAGGTTTACCAGTTGCTGGATGTGGATCCGGAAAAATATCCGGAGGATCCTGAAATGAAGCAACTGATTGAAGAAGCCCGGGAGCCGTATAAGAAAACATTACACCGGGTGATTGGTAAAACCAAAACACCCCTGGTACGCTATTACGTGATTGAAACGCCGATGGATAACTTCATCACGGATGCCATCATGTGGAAATTCAAACCGGATATCGCGCTGAGCAATGGATTTCGTTTTTGTCCGCCGTTGGTACCAGATCCCAAAACAGGTGTTGCTGATATCACGATGGATTATCTCTGGAATATGTTACCGGTGGATAGCGAGGCTAAAAAAGGGTTTGTCACCGGCGAGCAACTCTGGAACTGGATGGAAAAAGAGCTGCAGAACGCTTTTGCAAAAGATCCGGCCAAACGTTTTGGCGGTTGGGTAGTGCGGTTCCAGGGCATGCAGGTCAATTTCACGATTAATAAAGACATGGGCCAACGCGTCAACTGGATCAAAGTGGGAGGCAAACCGCTGGATCGAAACAAGTCCTACAGTTTTGTTGCCTGTGAACGCGAAGGGGATCCGGATACTACGATCTGCCGGGTGGAAGGAGTGAAAGAACCCAAACGGTTGGGTGCCACGCTGCATAGTGTGATCCAGGAATACCTGGCTGCTAATTCACCGATTGCTCCAAAGCTGGAAGGCAGGTGTACCGCAACCGATGCGCCGAATTCTCTCCTTACCCAGTTAATGGGATTTGGTTATGAGTTTCGCTAAAACTGGATGAGCGGCGGGACCGGATCAGAATTGTAAGGTAGCTTCATGTTCATGAAGCAGCATCGCAAATCACTGATTTTTTATTTTGTATTTCTGGCTATCGCAGTCGCAGGAATTTTGTATGGTGGTCAGTTAATCAATAACTATCCCAACCTGCGCTTATGGCCCTGGTCAAATATCGCATTAGTGTTAATCGGACTTCCATTTGTTTTTCTGCAAAAGCCAGTTGGACTCCCGGCTGTTTGGGATGATCAAATTCCGGTAACAAAAAGAATAGTACAGCCAGTGCTCATTGGTTTGTTATTCGGACTGGCGGATTGGTTGCTGATAGAATTAATACTGCGCCAGGAGCCGCATAATGGCCTGCCTCCTTATACCCAGCCCTTTCCTTATTCAGTATTCTTGTACAGTTCCGGGGCCTTCGAAATTGAAGTCCTTTATCGCCTTGTTCCGGATACTATAGCTTTATTGCTCTTCACCCAGCGATTATTAAACTGAAGTAAAGCGTCAAAAAAA
>JAGKTB010000131.1:0-4548 GCA_018993145.1 Flavihumibacter sp. | reverse complement strand
AGGATTTTTCCAGTTTTTTTCGTGCACTCGCCAGGTTGTTCTCCGCCTCTTCATTATTTGGCACAACAGACAAAACAGTTATGGGATGGGGTGATTTTTTATCCTTGAACAGAATTGCCAGTTCCAGCATGGATTCAATCTTTTCCGGCTCTTCAATAGGAAGCAGGATATGTTCAGTATCAATCAGGCTATCCTTATCTGTTTCCATTACCGCATCCTCGTCCATCACCAGTTTTTTAGCAGCATTTTCTGTTGCAAAGGAGGCAACCAAGCAAGTAATAAGAATAAGTATAATCGTACCGTTTAGAATATTTTCGTCGAGAATTCCTTCTCTGAATCCAACGAGAATAATAGCAAGGGTGGCTGCAGCGTGTGCAGAACTTAATCCAAAAATAAGCTGCCGCTCTGCAGTTTTGTACTTAAACAATAATTGTGAAATATAGGCTGCCAGCCATTTTCCAAACAAAGCAGTAATTGTTAATACGGCGGCCACAAACAGTGCTGTATAGCCATTAAATACAACCCGTACATCCACCAGCATACCTACACTGATCAGGAAGAAGGGAATAAAGATGGCATTGCCGATGAATTCAATGCGGTTCATCAATGCTGAAGAATGAGGAATCAGTTTGTTTAAAGCCAATCCGGCAACGAATGCACCAATAATGGGCTCCACTCCTGCTACTTCAGCCAGGAAGGCGGCAAAGAATACCACTGATAAAACAAAAATATAATGGGATGTCTTTTCACTTTCCAATTTGCGAAAAAACCAGCGGGCTATCCTTGGAATCAGGAAGAACATGATAGCTGAGAAGATCGCCAGGGAAGTACCGAGCCGGATCCAGAATTCCTGGTTCAGGCTTCCTTTGTTAGCTCCCATGATTACAGCTAAAATAATCAACACTGCCGTGTCCGTTAAGATCGTACCACCAACAGCAATCGCAACTGCAGATTGTTTGGAAATTCCAAAACGTGTAACGATCGGATAAGCAACCAGGGTATGAGTTGCAAACATACTGGCAGTCAGAAAACTGGCATTGGTATCATAGCCCAGTATATAAAGACAAACCGGGTAACCGATGGAAAGCGGAATAAAAAATGTCAGTGCCCCAAAAATAAAACTCCGGTTTTTATGCTTTTTAAATTCGTTCAGATCAAGTTCCAGTCCGGCTATAAACATGATATACAATAACCCGATGGTAGAAAACAGATCGATGGCTGAATTTTTTGCAAGGATATTTAACCCATGCGGACCAATTACCACACCTGAAATAATCAATCCGATTATTCCCGGGATATTGAGTTTACGAAGCAGAATGGGTGAAAGCAGAATTATCAGCAGGATAAGTGAAAAAATCAGTACCGGATTACTCAATGGTCTGTGAAATTCCGCCAACAATTCCCTCCAAAAAGCTTCCTGCATAGATAAGCACAATTATTCTCCAAACATACCTAAAAAACGGTAGCCAACCCCCGACTCGGTATGGACGTAAACAGGTTCGTTTGGGTTGGGCTCCAGTTTCTTTCGTAACTGGGCGATAAAAACCCTCAGGTATTGGGCCTGATTGATGAATCCGGGCCCCCATACGGTTCTAAGTAAAAAGGCATGCGTTAATACCTTCCCTTCATTTTTTGCCAGTAATAATAAAAGATTGTACTCGGTGGTGGTTAGTTTCACCAGTTCCCCGTCGCGTTTAACGGTTCGTTCATCCAGGTTGATTTCTATCCCGGAAAATTTCAGGATTGGCTGATAGTCTTCTGTTACAACAGAACGAAGTGCCGCTCTGATCCGTGCCAGTAATTCCCCGGTTCTAAAGGGTTTGGACAGATAGTCATTAGCTCCTGCATCCAATGCCCGGATAATCTCTTCTTCGGCTTTTAAAACACTAATGATAATGATAGGATTGGTATACCAGGATCGTAGTGCTGCCAACACTTCCTGTCCGGCCATATCCGGCAAACCAAGATCCAGCAGGATCAGATCCGGTGGATGATTTTCTGCCATTACCAATCCATCCTTCCCCTTTTTAGCCAACTGAACCAGGTAATTATTAGATTGTAACGTTATTTCCAGCATGGTTCTCAATGCAGGCTCATCCTCAATTACAAGTATGCGAACCTTATTCATTTGACGACATTTTCGCTGCAGCAACAGCAGGTAACTTAATAATAAAAAGGGCACCCCCAAGGGTACTGTCAGTAAGTAAAACTTCACCCCCCATTGCCTCTGTAAATCCTTTTACTATTGAAAGTCCTAAGCCGGTACCGGTTCCTTTGGTTCCGGTTATCCGGTAAAACCGGTCAAATACTTTTTGCTGCTCTTCCATCGGAAAGCCAGCACCACTATCTTCCACCCTGCATTCGAGCCAACCACTGTTATAGGTACACGATACAATCACGTTGGTTCGTTCTGGTGTGTGCACCAATGCATTGGACAGCAGGTTAAATAAAATCTGCTCCAGCATGCCCTTATCCAACTGAACAAAAGGCAAATCTTTTGCCAACTTCAATTCAATTCGTTTATTCGTTCCTGTTTCCTGCACTTTTTTAACCAAACCATAAAATAGCTCAAACAAATCGACCCAGTCCGGTTTTGGTTTTAATTGTCCGGATTGAATCCTCGACATATTCAACAGGTTTTCTACCTGTAGATTGAGTCGTTCTGCGGCATAACTGATCTCCTGCAACAGAGTTGATTTGTTTTCCGGACTCAGGGTATCCTTATTGTCCAAAAGGTTATCTGTAGCACCTATAATAGTAGCGATTGGTGTTCTTAATTCATGTGAAAGTGAGTTGAGGATAGTGTTATAGAGATGAATCTCTCTTGCTTTTTCAGCTCTTTGTCGTGCAAGTAATTCCACCTGCCGGATTCTGTACGTAAGTACGGCATTAATGAGAACGATGATGAAATACATCAGCAGCAACACCATGTCTTCCGGGTTGGTAACAGCATAGGTGAAGCGGGGAGGAATAAACAGCACATCCCATAATAAGGCAGAAAGTAATGCTGCCAGTAAAACAGGCTTGATATCAAAACTAACAGCAGCCAGTGAAACAGTTACCAACAGGAGAAATGCAACGATGTGATAATCGATCAGGCTGGAAAAAATAAAGCAGCTCCCTGCAACCATCAAAACAGCTCCAACACTATAGAGGTATTGATAGGTTCGATTAATCCGGTATAACTGGAACAGGGAGATCATGAGCAAAAGTACAGGCCTCGTATAAAGATTTTATAAAGATTTTCAAGAAGGTCTCTTTGAATCTTTGAAACCTTTTACTGCTAATTACTTTTACACCTTATTCTTAAATATGGGATCACACCAGAAGCTCAGCGCAGCGGGTATTTTAATCGCCCTGGGTATTATTTACGGCGACATCGGAACATCTCCCTTATATGTATTAAACGCCATTACAAGCGGGAAGCAAATTACAGAAGAGTTGGTAGTAGGTGCGCTCTCGCTTATCATCTGGACCCTAACATTACAAACCACTATTAAATATGTAGTATTAACACTGCAGGCAGATAACCGGGGTGAAGGTGGTGTATTCTCCCTGTTTGCACTGGTAAGACGCAGACGAAAATGGTTGGTCATTCCGGCTATGATCGGAGGTGCTGCTCTGCTGGCAGATGGAATGATTACGCCTCCGATATCTGTGACTTCTGCTATAGAAGGATTAAAGCAGGTGCCTGCTTTCTCCAGTATTTCCCAAACCACCATCATTTATATTGTAATTGGCATTCTTACCGTCTTATTTTTTCTTCAGCAATTCGGAACTGCCTTTATTGGAAAATTCTTTGGACCTGTGATGTCTGTATGGTTTGTCATGCTCGCCATTTTAGGGATTCTTCATTTTACGGATGAGTGGGTAGTATTTAAAGCCTTCAATCCCTATTATGGTATTCATCTGTTGATGACCTATCCAAAAGGCTTTTATATTCTTGGAGGTGTATTTCTCTGTACAACCGGGGCAGAAGCTTTGTACTCAGATCTCGGGCATTGCGGCAAATGGAATATCCGGTATTCCTGGATCCTGGTGAAATCCTGCCTGATCCTTAATTACCTCGGCCAGGGCGCCTGGCTTTTATCCAATCATAAAGGATCGGTAATAACTACTGCCATGCTGGAAACTGGCTTTAATCCCTTTTATGGTGTTATGCCAGGATGGTTTCTCTATTTCGGAATTACCATTGCAACGGCGGCAGCCATCATTGCGAGCCAAGCCCTTATATCGGGATCATTTACCCTGATCAGTGAATCCATGCGATTGAATTTATGGCCAAAATTTAAAATTGTATATCCAACGGAAGCAAGGGGACAACTCTTTATCCCTGCCATCAATCTTTTACTGTTCGCCGGCTGTATTGGAATTGTGCTTTACTTTAAAAAAGCTTCCAATATGGAAGCTGCATATGGCCTGGCAATTACACTTTGTATGATTGCCACTTCCATTCTGTTTGCCAACTATCTTGTTCAGAAAAGGGTAAAGCCGGTGCTTATTTATTTATATCTCATAGTATACCTGAGCATTGAAGTTTCCTTTTTA
>JAGKTB010000002.1:0-7329 GCA_018993145.1 Flavihumibacter sp. | reverse complement strand
GTTTCTTTTACTGTCAATCCATAATACTCCTTAAACCACCAGAAGCCGGTAGCGTTTACATGCGAACAAAATACACTTCCGGCCCCAACGGACAACACCATCCATTCTGGCGATACACCGCTGGAAACCGCCAGGGGTGCCAAAATTCCGGCAGCTGTAATTCCCGCTACGGTAGCTGAACCAATTATAATCCGGATAGATGCTGCCACCAGCCAGCCTGCAATCAAAGGAGGAAAAGCATATTGTGTAAAAAAATCTGCCACCTGACCGGCTATTCCTGTATCTGTCAATACCTGCTTCAATGCACCGCCGCCAGCAATTACCATCATAATAACTGCAATTCCTTCAATCGCAGCGCCATAGTATTGCATCAGCACCTGAACAGAAACACCCCTCCTGATACAAAGAAAATAGCCGGCAGCCAAGGCAGCGATCAGCATGGCCAGAACAGGATCGCCAATCGCCTGGGTTAGTTGTAACAGTTTTGAATCTGCCAGTAAAAAATTAACCAGTAAAGCGGGTAAAGCAATAAGCAATACAGGCAACAGCGCAACCACCATACTGGAACTAACCGATGGCAGTAGTTGCTCCTGTTCCTCTTTCTCTTCCATCAAGGGGATG
Source organism: Flavihumibacter sp. (assembly GCA_018993145.1). Taxonomy (GTDB): domain Bacteria; phylum Bacteroidota; class Bacteroidia; order Chitinophagales; family Chitinophagaceae; genus Flavihumibacter. The sequence continues at coordinate 6,708 of JAGKTB010000002.1, read as the reverse complement.
GTCCCAAATTGCCGAAAGCGTTTTCCAAATTCAATACCCGCTATCCAAACAAGTGGAACTGTAACCAGTAATCCATACAACATGGTTTTCCCTATAGAAGCAGAAAAAATAGAGGCGAGACTAACCGGCCCCGGATGCGGTGGTAAAAAACCGTGCGTAACCGATAGTGCAGATGCCATTGGTATGGCTACATATAAGAGAGGCAATTTAGCACTGGCAGCAATGGTAAATACAAAGGGCACCAGGATCACAAAACCGGCATTATAAAAGAGTGGAATCCCTACCAGCAATCCCATCAGTAATACCGCCCACTGTATGCCAGAACGGCCAAACCTGTCCATAAGATACCGGCTGATTACAGTAGCAGCGCCGGTTTTTTCCAGTACCTTCCCCTGCATGGCTCCAAGACAAAGAATAAGCGCCATACTTCCAAGCATGGAACCTACACCTTTTTCCATAGCCCGCATGAGCTCCGGCACCGGCATTCCATTCAGCAAACCGATCAGCAGGGTGGCTGCCAGTAAAGCAAGGAAAGGACTCCATTTGTTGAGCGTCATCCAGAACAGCAAACCTAGTGCCAGCAGAATTACTAGAAATGACATAAGCGCAAAAATTCTTGGTATTGGTTACGGTAGATGGTTCTGTTCATATCATTGGGGTAAATCGAATTATAGCCAAACGGAAGATGAGCTTCCAGTTCTGTCCATTCGTTTAAATTGCCGGCTGCTTTCATTGCAATGGCAATGGCTCCCAACGCGGATGCATCCGCATCTTCCTCCCCCACTTCGATGGTTCGCTCCAGCACATCACTCATTACCTGCACCCACCACCTGCTTCTGGTAAAACCTCCGCTTGCAACTATGCGATGAACAGGTCCGTACACTTTTTCTATCCTTTCCAGCAATTGCCTGAAAATAAAACAGATGCCTTCTACCAGGGCTCTTTTGAAATGCGCCTGCCGATGCTGAAAACGAACTCCTGCAAACATTCCACTTGCACCTGCATCCCAAACTGGTGCACGTTCGCCTCCAAAATAAGGCAAACATACAAGTCCCTCACAGCCTGGCATAACCGAAGCAGCTTCCTGTTCAAATGAATCCAGCAACATTCCAAGCGGTGCTGATTTCCCCATAATTTCTTCTTCCCACCACTGTAAAACAATACCGCCATTATTGGTCGGACCTCCACATACAAAATGAGTGGCATCCAACTGATAGGAGAACAAACCGCTATCAGGATCTGCTTTAAAAGCGGATTGCACCACCCGGATGGCACCACTGGTTCCAATAGTAAGACTTGCAGTACCAGACTGCATCGCTTTACTTCCGATCTGGGCTAAACAGCCATCAGAGCCTCCCAAAACGGGCAGTAGCTGAAGTCCTTCCATTTGAAAACGGTTCTCCTTCCGAATCCATTCAACCGCCTGCACAACAGGCAATTGTTCTTTTTTTACCCCGGTAAGCTCCAAAGCCAACGGATGCCAATCCGCCCTAAGCGGATCATACATTCCGGTAGCGGCAGCTGTGCTGCAATCCGTTTCCCAGGATCCTGTAAAATGATGCCAGATATATTCTTTGATACCAACACACTTAAAAGCCATGTCAAGCAATGCAGGATTTGACAGCCTGAGTTGCCATAATTTAGCCAGGGGTGTCATGGGATGAAATGGGGTACCGGTTTCACTGACCAGTTTACGAACCCTTGGGTCCTTTTTGTATTGATTAACCAACAAAAGGCTGCTGGTATCCGCCCAGGTTGAAAGAGGAGTAAGGGGATTTGCCTGTTCGTCCACCAGCATCAGACTATGCATGGCAGCACTCAGCGACAGATAAAGTACAGTATCACGTTTACCAATAACCGAAAACGCATCCAGCAGCAGATTTTCTGCCAGGTCCCTTATCTCCTGTGGGTCCAGCTCAGTAGTAGTTCCCTTTGTATAGGATGATTTTGCCTGGTGCAGCAGGTTGCCCTTTTCATCAAGAACAACCAGCTTGGTATGTGTGGTACCCAGGTCAAGTCCGGCAAACAATGGCATATTCGGTATTACTGTCCCGAATATAAGGATACATTTTGAGGTCCTTCAAAGCTTTGTATGTAAAGAGGGAAATAGCGGGTACTGCGACGGTTATTGGCTAATTCATTTTTCAGATAATTCGCCATTGATTCGAGGTGATAGCCATCCCGCTGGTCATAGGCATTCAATATTAAATCCGAAGCTTCCCGTTGAGCCAGTTCCGGCTTATCAAGGTAAAAATAAAGTTTACTCAGAATGAAATGGGTGGCATAACGAAGTTTCCGGTCATGTTTACTATTTCCATCATACTCACGGCGAACTTTTTCAAAATAGGCGATTGCAGGTTGCACTTCCTTCCAGATAGGCTCAACCGATTCATTGGTATTGATTTTGAAAAGTGCATTTTTCACAATACCCCAATTATTCCGGAAACGGTTGTATTCGGGATGTTTGCGATTCGATACCACCCAAACCATATCCGAGACTCTTTTTTCAAGATAGCCATACTGACGGGTAAGGTTACCCGAAAGTTGATATATCGTATTGTAAAGCACTTCTCTGCTTACCTGTGTGGTCAGTACCACCATATTAAGCAACACATTAAATGCGGCAACTTTATTTCCAACTTCAGTTCCCTGATAGGTAAACGTCTGTTGACGATTTACCATCTGGTATTCATCAATCTGTCTTCCGGTATAATCACGGATAAGAACACGGGCTGCATAGGTATAGGTAAGACGGGGAGCATACCACATTCTTTTACTAACAACATTCCCGTTTTTGTCTTTTTTGATTTCCTCCCGCTGGTTAATATCTGATTTGGTAATGATCAGATCTTCCATTTTTAATTGTACGGATACATGTCCATTGGCAGGAAGCCATTTCCAGCCCATGATCTCTAGGCGTTCAGCCGGAGATTCATTCCCAAGCGCCAGTTTCATAAGCGGGCCAATATCACAGGAAAAATCATAGGTTCGAAAACTACTGTCCAGGGGTAACTGTGGAAGCTCCCGATAATTTACCTGGAAGGAAAAGCGGTCGAGGTCTACCCGTTGTGCCATTGTAGTAACAACCAGCACCAAACAGGTAAGGAGTATACTAATCTTTCTCATTAGGAAGGATTGGATTTCTCCCTAAAACGCCCCCGACCCTGCTTTTAGTCTATTTTCCGCGTTTTTTCCACACATTCAGTAAAGTGGATTCCAGACTCAGGAAATAATTATTCCGGGCAATTCGGGTCGCATTTCCGGATGTTTCAAACCTGGCCCCCAGGTTGAGCTTGGTAGAACTATTGAAAATCAGTTGGATAGCAGGGGCAATATCCAAATAATGGGTACCCGGACCAAGGCCCTTCATCCCCAATAATTCTAAATACAGGTTCAGGTTGACCTGATCATAATCTGAGTAGGATTTTGGAAAAAGCAGGTAACCCGCAGACAAACTGTACATCAGGGCATCCTGATCGTGCATATTGCCCATCGTTTTGAACTTCTCATCATATACCCTCATATAACTGACAGTTCCGGATATAGCCAGCTTATGTAAGAGCTGCGTTCCGATCAAACCAAGCTGAATCCCACTATTATCTCCATCCAGGTTCATTTCGTCATAAATCATGTTGTTCCGGCTATAGGAAGCATCTGCAAAAGCAGCCATACGAAAATGACGATGGATGCCATCTTCGGAAAAGAAACGCCATTTAACATAGCCTTTAAGCGATTCCCAGCGCTGTCCGGATTGATAAAAATTTGAAAAAGTGGTACTCACCCGGCCCATCCAGTTTTTATGCAATCCGACCATCAACTCTGGCATGTAGCGCTGACGAATCATTCCGGATTGTGGCAAATCTGCAAAACGTGCAGTCAGTTTCGCACTGAGCGATTGAGCCGGCAGATTAGAGGCCGGATCGCTAAATACATATAATTCCTGGGCCTGTGTACCAAACGAAAAGAAAAGGTACCCAAGTCCAATCCACAAAGCTTTCATTGCAATTATTTTAAGCCCTGGCGCAGCACTAATTCAACTTCACCAGCGCTTGGATCAATGGATATGATCCTTCCTGTTTTGTCCAGTAAAAAGGAGGTCGGCAATTGTTCAATTCCCCATGCCAATGCAACCGGTGCATACCAGCCTCCGGCTTCACGGGTTTGGACCCAGTTGATTTTATCTGCAGATACCGCTTTTTTCCAGGCAGCTTCTTCTTCATCCAGGCTGATGCCATAAATCTCAAATCCCTTTTTCTTATAAAGATCATAGATGGGTCCGAGTTGTTTGTTCGATTTTCTGCAGGGTGCACACCAGCTCGCCCAGAAATCAACCAGTACATAACTTCCCTTCAAGTCAGATAGCGTAATTTCCTTTCCAGCCAGGTTTTTCAACCGGATCTCCGGTGCCATATCTCCAATTTTCGGCTGTGCATATCCAATAGTAACCGACAATGCCAGCAAAACAGAAAGAACCGTTTGTTTCATACAGTAAAATTAGGTCCGGGTGGTTGAAATCACCCGGACTGTTTCAATATTAAATCGTCACGTGATAAATGCGGCTGTCGGCTGACAGTCCTTCTTTTTGACAGCAATCGCCCGCCTTTCCTGTCTGAACGCAGGACATGGAACTGGATTTACTGTATTTTTTGAACTCCTTTGCCGGAATAAAGTTTTTATCAACGATGGTTAAGACCTGTTCACCGGAAAGCGTCTGCTTTTTAACCGACAGAAAATGGAAGGTTTTTCCATTGATGGTCGCATGTTCATCCTGGGCCACAGCCAACTGATCAAAATTGCCAGTCAGCTGAAGTTTGGCTACTGAGAATCCAGCATCCTCCACTCCTTTACGCAGGGCATCGATGTCGATTTCTGCTCCTTCTTTGAATTCAATCAGAAAAGAAGACGTTTTGATATCCGGTTTAACCGATTTGATAAAGGCTAATTGTTCCAGTGAATTATTAATGGCTTTTGTGCAAAGTGCACAGGTAAGCCCACTCGCCTGCAAACTGGCTTTTGAGAATTGTGCATTGGCATTCAACCCAAAAAGCGCCAGTAAACAAGCTATCAATACTTGTTTCATCCCATTGCTTATTTAGATATGAATGATTATTTTTTACAACAGTCGCCGCCTTTGCTGCACTTGCCATCTTTACAGCAATTGCCTTCTTTGCAGCAATCACTACCCTTTTTACAAACACCATCTTTGCAGCAGTCTTTGCAATGGTCTGCTTTTGCGTGGTCTTTGCTGCACTTACCGTCTTTGCAGCAATCAGCAGTTGCATCAGAAGCACTGGCAGAAGCAGTTGCATCTTTCCGGTCGTATTTGCAGCAGCCGTGCAGGTTATCATACACAGCCTGATCAGCAGTGAACTTTTCGGTGTCATAGCCTGCATTTGCAATCGCCTGCTGGATTTTATCGGAAGAGGTTTTCTTAGCCTTATAGCTTACCTGCAATACTTTGGTTTCTTCATTCCAGTCGGCACTGGTTGCTCCGGCATTGGAAGCTGCAGTTTCGATGTTTTTTTTACACATGCCACAGTTACCCCAAACCTTAATTGATTCAGTTTTCTTCTGGCCAAATGCGATCGTTGTTACAAATAAAAAGGATACTAAAGTGATGAGTTTCATGATTGTTGAATTTGAGAATTAAATAATAGATAGTTGGGCAGACAGGAAGCCTGCATAGCATAAACCATCTTTATCTCAAATTCTGAAAATGCAATAAAGCGACTGAAAATCGGAGTCTTCTCCTATTGGCGGCCCATGCGCCGGAGGTAATACAACTGCTTTCAGATCCGTTTCGGGCTGTAGCCAGTCCTGCCAGGGGGTCGGGTTCAGTTCTGCTACCGGAGCCTCCAGCTGATAATAGATTCCGGCGGCTTTCTGATCATCGTCTACTTTAACCAGTTTAACCTCGTCCTTACAGCAGTGTGCAAATTCCTCGGTTTTGGGCATGCCACATTTACCGCAGGTGCCATCATCTTTTTCATGGGAAAAAACATGCAGACTCGCATCCGCAATACGACCCATACAGTGATGAATCTCCACCAGCAATCCACTGGAGACAAGCAGGTAGAGAAAAGCTAACGATATGGTTAACAGTTTTTTCAACAAAGCAAAGCTACTCTCTTTTTTAAGATTTCAAAGTCTGGCACTGTTAAAATCGCCTGATTTTCGTCAGTTTACGAAACTCCAGTAAATACCTACGCGGATCATCAGCCCCTGGTATGGATAGTTGGGAGCTGCCAGGTTATTGTTGTAAAATCCGAAAACACCCTCACGTGAAACAGCCGTATTCAGATTTTCAGCCCTAACATAGGCCGCGAAACTGCGGATCCGGAAATGCACATAGGCCGCAATATCCGGGAAATTCAACCGGAGGGTAGCAGTATCCTGGAAATAAAACCGGGTTAAAAGGGGTGAATAAAAATCAGCTTTGTAGGCTGTATGATACTTTCCCTCGAGTCCGGCTGCAAATCGAAGATTCTTAAAACCCAGTGTGCCTTCATAACCAAACCGATGGTGGGTAAACAATAAAGGCATATTTACCGGCCCATCCCCTGCCCTCTGTTGCAATTGTATACGGGCCATCCAGTTCCAGCGACGTCCCACTCTAAAAGTTTTCTCCGCGCTCACTTCCAGTACATTGAATAATGCCGATGCTTGTGCGGGTTTATAAAAATCAGTGAAATAGGAAAAATTACTCAC
>JAGKTB010000130.1:0-4950 GCA_018993145.1 Flavihumibacter sp. | reverse complement strand
AAAATATGGTGTATCGCTTTTACTACTCCTCCGGACTGGTGAAAATTATGGGGATATTAAACCAAACCGCCACAGTTTCTCCATTTTGTTGACCGGGATTCCATTTAGGCATCTTGTTCATGACGCGTAGTACTTCCTGGTCGTAGGGGTTGCCGCCCGACTGGGTCAACCGGATACCGGTAATATTGCCATTCACATCTACCACGAAACGGGCGATGACTTTTACCCGCTGGCCAGGTTCGATGCCATCCTGGGGGCGCAGGTTTTTGGACAGCCAGCGTTGCAAAGCTCCCAATCCGCCCGGGAAGCTGGGCATAACAGCAGCTTTTTCCAGGACGGGTGGGACTTCTTCCCTTGCCGGAGGGATAGGTGCTGCGCCGGTTCCAGTGTTTTCAGGTTGTGGCGGCCGGGTAAGGCCATCTGAAACAGGACCCTCAATGGTTTCGGTGGAAATGATTTTGTCTTCCAGGTCTGTCATTTCGGGTAGTGGATCTGTATGCTGGTTATCAGGAACAATTTCCGGTTTTACATATTGCTCCGTTGCAGCCGGGGGACTTGGAGGTGCAGGAGCTGGAGGTGGCGGAGGCTCGGGAGCAGGAGGTGGAGGTGGAGGTGGTGGAACAAGATTATAATCATCAACAATTATTGCCGGACCCAGTAGTTGCCTGGGGGCTTTGGGTTGAAGCATAACAAAGAGGACAGTCGCCACTACTAAGGCCATCCCGCCTAAAGCCATCAGTAGACGTCTGGGATACTCGCGCCTAAGAGGATAGGCACCATATTGTTTGTTGCGATTTTCGAAAAGGATGTCAAGCGCATCGCTGCGAAGAATGGTAGAAGGTTCCATACTGATAAGTTTTGTGTGGATAAAAAGGAACGCAGCGCTGTGTTGAAACTAAGATGCAGGGGCTACCCGATTCCATACGGTAAACTGTCCTATTTTTGCCGCCATGAAGATTTTGATGGTCTGCCTGGGGAATATTTGCAGAAGCCCTTTGGCAGAAGGAATTTTACAGGCGAAAGCAGCGGCGGCCGGCCTGAACTGGCAGATCGATAGTGCCGGTACCAATGGGTATCATGTGGGTGAATCGCCTCATCCCCTATCGCAGAAAGTTGCAAAGATCAATGGAATTGATATCAGCATGCAGCGGGCCAGGCGGTTCCGGTCAGCGGATTTTGAGGAATTTGATCTGATCTTCGCAATGGCGGAGGATGTGATTGATGAAATGAAGTCCATTGCCCGCCATCGATTTGATTCGGCCAAAGTTGATCTTTTAATGAATGTACTGCACCCGGGAAAAAACCTGGATGTACCTGATCCCTGGTATGGAACCGAACCCGGTTACCATGAAGTATTTGCTATGATAAGCCAGGCTTGTGATAAACTGATTGAAAACCACCAATAACATTTAGATGTCAAAACCCTCTCTGCCCTCCGGCACACGTGATTTTGGTCCGGATACCGTGCGTAAACGCAGTTATATTTTAAACACTATTAAATCGGTGTTTGAAATTTATGGTTTTCAACCGCTGGAGACTCCTGCCATGGAAAACCTGGATACCCTTATGGGTAAATATGGTGATGAAGGTGATAAACTGATTTTCAAGATCCTGAACAATGGATTGAATGATCCCAAAAACATCGACAAGGCACGTGCAGCCTTTGAGCAGGTGATAGCCGGTAAAAATGATAAAAACCTGACCGAACGCGCACTGCGCTATGATCTTACAATTCCTTTTGCGCGTTATGTGGCCATGAACCACGGACAACTGGCATTGCCTTTCCGGCGTTACCAGGTGCAGCCGGTGTGGCGGGCTGATCGTCCGCAGAAAGGACGCTATCGCGAATTTTATCAATGTGATGCGGATGTGGTTGGCAGTAAAAGTCTGTACAATGAAGTTGAACTTACCGCCATCTATGCGGAAGTTTTTCAGCGTTTAAGCATACCTGTGGAAATCAGGCTGAACAACCGTAAGATACTGGCCGCACTGGCAGAACATTGTGGTGGTGTGGAGAAAATGATGGACATCACGATTGCGATTGACAAGCTGGATAAAATCGGCATGGAGAAAGTGAAGGAGGAATTGCTGGAGCGGGGCTTGACTGCAGACCAGGTGAATAGTATTGAAGCTTACCTTAAGATTGAGGGTTCGAATGAAGAAAAACTGGCAGCTGTGGAGCAGTTGCTCGGGCATATAGAAATTGCGCAACAGGGATTGCAGGAACTTCGGTTTGTACTGGAGCTGGCAGGTAAGGCGCAGGTGGTTTGTGATTTTACCCTGGCACGCGGACTGAATTATTATACCGGAATCATATTTGAAGTGCGGGCCGTTGGCGTGAAGATGGGAAGTATTGGAGGCGGGGGGCGCTATGATGACCTGACCGGTTTGTTTGGTGTTCCGGATCTGCCAGGCGTGGGTATTAGTTTTGGTGTAGATCGTATTTATGATGTGCTGGAAGAACTGGGACTCTTCCCCGAAACCATTGCAGTAGGAACAGAATATATCTTTTTCAACCTCGGTGAAGCAGAGAGCCGGCGGGCTTTTCAGTTAATGCAGGAGCTGCGGGCACTGGGCAAGCGTTGCGAATTGTATCCGGAAAATGTGAAGCTGCCCAAGCAGTTCAAATATGCGGATCAGAAAAAAATTCCCAATGCGATCTTCATTGGCAGCAATGAACTCGCATCGGGAACTTTGACCATCAAGAACCTGCTAACAGGCGAGCAGCGCGAGGTGAATGACATTACCAAGGTGTAAGACACCTGCGATCAGGATCTGCGTACTTTCAGGCTCTGGATGGCATCATCGAATGCTTTGGCCTCGCGGGGATCAACAAAGTCGTAACCGACAATGAAACAGTCGCGCAGGGTTCTGCGCCAGCTGGTGCCGTTTGCGTTTTTGCCTGTGCCCTCTTCTCCTACTGATTTTTTGAGTTCCTGGCTAGTGGCTTCCGTACGTTCAACTGAGATCACGGGAGTCAGTTCTTTTTCTTTACAGGCGATGAAAAATTCTGCTCCATTCTTGTAATGAAAAGTGCGAATAAGCACACCTGCATCATCTCTGAAATGAGTTTCGGACGCATAGCCTTTTGGAATGGTCAATACGAGTTTGCGATTGTCATATCCTTCCGCAAAAGCATATTCAACTTTGTCTGTTTGCATGGCGGTTCTGCAGGATGAACCGGCAGCAATTGTTGCAAAAAGCAACAGGCTGCGAAAAATAGTTAGCTTAAACATAGTACAAGGTGTTGGTGAACCAGTAAATTACTATGCGCCTACAGCAGAAGAAAGTGAAAATGGGATGAGTGCGTTACACTTGATAATTTATACTTCAAATAATATGGCGGCACCCTGTCCAACGCCAACACACATGGTGGCGATTCCGGTTTTAGCACCCCGTTTTTTCATCTCATGCAGTAAAGTGGTAGAGATGCGAACGCCACTGCATCCTAAGGGATGACCAAGTGCGATAGCCCCACCATTGACATTGACCGTTGCAGGATCCAGTTTCAACTCGCGGATACAGGCCAGCGACTGTGAAGCAAATGCTTCATTCAATTCTACCAGGTCAATTTCCTTTTCGCTTATACCTGCCCGTTGCAACAGTTTCTTAACAGCAGGAACCGGACCAATACCCATAATGGAGGGATCTACTCCAGCTACAGCCATTGCCCGAATACGTGCCAATGGTTTCAGGTTGTATTTCTGCACCGCTGCTTCTGTTGCGAGTAACATAGCTGCAGCACCATCATTGATGCCACTGGCATTGGCGGCAGTAACAGTTCCCTCTTTTACAAATGCTGGAGATAGCGTTGCGAGTTTCTCAACAGGTGTGAGTCGCGGGTGTTCATCCGTATCAAAAGTGATAGCTTCTTTTTTACCTGGAATAGTAACCGGAATGATTTCATCTTTAAATTTTCCGGCCGCAGCTGCTTGTTGGTATTTAAGCTGACTTTCATAGGCAAACTGATCCTGCTCTGCTCTTGAAATCTTCCATTGTTTGGCCACGTTTTCGGCAGTTTCTCCCATGGAATAGGGGTGATATAAAGCAGATAAGGCTGAGTTGGTAAAGCGCCAGCCGATGGTAGTGTCATAGACTTCTGCCTGGCGCGACCAGGGTTGTCCCTGTTTGGCCATCACAAAAGGCGCGCGGGTCATGCTTTCCACCCCACAGGCGATCATAAGTTCGCCATCACCACATTGCAAGGCCCTGGCTGCATCCATAATAGCCTGCAGGCCCGATGCGCAGAGGCGGTTAACGGTGGAACCTGCAACAGTAACCGGTAATCCAGCCAGCAGGGCAGCCATCCGGGCAACATTGCGGTTATCTTCTCCGGCCTGGTTGGCGGCACCGGCAATTACTTCTTCAATGGCGTTGGGGTCAACGGAAGGGTTTCTTTCCAAAAGGGCTTTAATCGTATGGGCCAGCAAATTGTCGGGACGCACATTGCTCAGCGCTCCCCCATATTTGCCAATCGGGGTGCGCACTGCGTCAATTACATACACGTTATTCATGGGGCGAAGATAAGAAGGGAAGATGGAGGAAAGGAAGAAAGGAGGACGGAAGACCGGGAGACCAAACCTTACACTCTTCCCCCCGTATTTCAGGGTGAAAAACAGGCTTTCCCAGCTGGTTTAATTCTGCCCGCGGGATGGGCTATGGTTTCGCCTGCAATTTTCCCTTTCGGGCACTTTTCTCTATCCATTCGGCTGCTTTCATCTGTCCAGTCAGTCAATTGCAACCTCTCCGGCACTGTTGTTTCACTGTTCCTGAAACGTCAGTGAACCGTCAGTGAATTGTTCCGGAACCGCTCAGGAATACTTTTCAGGCAGCTGAATCAGACCTCCTATTTCTCCTTTGTCTACTATGCTCCCTGTCTTCCCTTCCTCCCTCTTCCATTCCTCCCTTCCTCCCTCTTCCTTTCCTCCTTTCTTCCCTTCCTCCCCTTCC
>JAGKTB010000129.1:0-7754 GCA_018993145.1 Flavihumibacter sp. | reverse complement strand
GCTCTTCCGATCTCTTTTTTAACGTAGTGTTGGACAATACAGCCACTGATGGCCGGTTAGACATTCAACTAGGTGATCGGTTTGTTGTTGCAAATAATTTGACAGTTCAAAATGGTTATTTTGGTGTAACTGGAGGAAGTTTTAGCAACCCTGCATTTTTGGCAGTAGGTGGAAATTTAACGCTAAGTGCAACCGCAAAGGCAATGCCTAGTGGTGTTAGTTTGGAATTCATTGGAGGTAATCCTCAATCTGTTACTTTAAACGGAGCTTCTTCAGGACACATAAATGGAAATATTAGCTTTCTCAAAACATCACAGGGGCCTGTAACATTAAATAGCCCATTAGTTCTTGATGTGGCCGGTCAGACTGTTACTTTTAACACAGGTGTTTTGGCAACGACTACAACCAATATTATCAACTTCGCAAATAGCAGTATTATCCCAACAGGTGCTAACAACAGTAGCTTTGTAGATGGTCCAATTTTACGGAGTGGTAATACTGCATTCACCTTCCCAACAGGTGATGCTGGCATATATGCCCCTATTCATATAAGTGGCCCCGGATTCAATTCCAATATTCCTAACGCCTCTTATATCGCTCAATATGTACGAATCAACCCAGATCCAATTTATCCAATCGATCAGCAGTCTCCAACTAATCCTCCTGACCTAAAGATCAGTGATGCAGAATATTGGATATTAGATCAACAAGGCCCTGCAGCTCCAGGACCCAGAATATGGTTGTCCTACGAAGGCACCAGAAGTGGTGTAACAGACCCTACCACCATCGGTGTTACTCAATGGGATAATCCTGGTTTCTGGCAGTTAATCGGAAACGGAGGTTTGCAGAATGTTGGAGGAGCCTCTTATGTTGCGTCAGCAAGTACAAACGTTTCAAATGTAAGTTCCGCTAATCCGGTATTTACCCTGAGTACGATTGACCCAATTGCGAACCCGCTGCCTGTAACCTGGCTGAGCTTCACAGGCCGCTATTTCAATGGATCAGTAGATTTGAACTGGAGCACTTCACTGGAAGTGAATAACGAAGAATATACCATCGAACGCTCTGCTGATGGTCAGAACTTCACTGCCATTGGAAATGTACCAGGTGTAGGAAATACAACAAGTATCTCCCGCTATAGCTTTAAAGACACCAATCCGCTTTCTGGTTCCGCTTATTACCGGATTAAACAAACAGATCGCGATGGTAAATTCAGCTACAGTGATGTAATCCGCGTATCCAACAACGAAGTTGCGTTGAAAGGTATCCGTCTCTTCCCGAACCCTGTTTCTGGCAATATGCCACTGACGATTGAGAACGGTAACTGGAGCAATAAGAAAGTGACCATCACTATCTATAACGCAGTTGGAGGAATTGTTCGCCAGGAGCAAATCACCTTCGGTTCTGATAGTCGCGCTAAAATCAATGTGGAATCATTGCAGAAAGGCAGCTACTTCATTACCACATCAATCAATAACGAACGTCAGACAATGCAATTCTTTATCCAGTAAGAATTACTGTCAACATAAAAAGACCGTCACCAATAGTGGCGGTCTTTTTTTATTATTGTACTTCATGTTATACAGGCTGGTAAAACATTTAATGACCCTGGCCACCAGGATTTTTTACAGGAAAATTCATTTCCTGAACAGCCATAACATTCCGGCTCCCGGGCCGGCCATCCTGATCGCAAATCATCCCGGCTCACTAATGGATGCAGCACTGCTTGGATTGTTATTAAACCGGCCTATTCACTTTTTTGCAAGAGGAGACATTTTTAAAAGCAGACTGATACACCGTATCCTGAATGCACTGCACATGCACCCTATTCACCATCACCAGTATAATCGCTCCTCCCTGGGTGTGAACGACGATAGTTTTGAAATAGCCCTCAACCTGCTGCAAAAAGGAGAACTTGTACTTTTTTTTCCCGAAGGCTTCAGCCATGTTGAATACTTCCTGTTGCCTTTTAAAAAAGGAACCTTTCGTCTGGCTTTTCAGGCGCTGGAAAAAAACCAGCACATTTCGCTCCCTATTGTACCTGTTGGATTTCATTACAGCCATCCAACTGAGCTGTTTAGTACAGTTTGGGTAAAAGCTGGCTCACCTATTGAAACAGCAGATTTTTATGCCGCCTTCCAGGCAAACCCAGCCCAGGCAACTCGCAAACTAACCGACATTGCTTTTGAATCCATTCAGGAACTGACAATACAGGTTCAAGCTTCCTTTTCCAGAGAACTCTTTCATTTGCTGCAATTGTTCAGAAGTCATAACAGCTACCAGATCGCAGATCCAATAGAACAATGGCAACAGGAAAAAATAATCAGCCTTAATTTTTCAGGGATTCATGAAAAGCTATTGGATACCTATAGATCCTATGTACACCTTTTAAAACAGCATCAGATTAAAGAGGAAGGAGTGTTTCCAATCAACTCATCCCCCGTTTCGAAAACAAACAAGCTTATGTGCAGACTTCTCGCGGTACCCGGATTCCTTCTGCATGCTCCACCCCTTTTTATCGCAAAATGGATTGCCGATACAAAAGTTACCCGAAAAGATTTTTATGCCTGGATTCTTGTAGCATTTGCAGCCCTGCTGGATATCTGTTGGATCTTATTGATTTCCCTGGTATTCACTATTGGTCATTCTCTTCTTGCTGGAATGACTTTTTTCATCATCAGCATCTTTTTTGGGTGGTTAACCTGGAAATGCGGCCCCTATCTAATCCGCCACAGGCAGGAGCAGGAGCTAAAAAAAATACCCGAATCCACAGTTCAGCAGATCCGGGCAATTAAAGATGAGTTGATTTCTTCGCTTAGAGCTTTCCTTTCTTGATTTCGTCCACCACTACCGGATCCAGCAGGGTGCTGGTATCTCCGAGATTCTCCATCTCACCTTCAGCAATTTTCCTGAGGATGCGTCGCATTATTTTGCCACTACGTGTTTTGGGTAAGCCAGGCACAAACTGAATTTTATCCGGCTTGGCAATCGGGCCAATGATTCGGCTGACCGTTTGCGTGATATCCTGGCGATTCAGGTTCTCATCTCCATGAGAACCCTGGAAAATCACAAAGCAATAAATACCCTGCCCTTTGATATCATGCGGATACCCTACTACTGCACTTTCCACTACACCTGCGTGCATATTGATGGCATTTTCCACTTCGGCAGTACCAATACGGTGCCCGCTTACATTCAACACATCATCCACCCGACCGGTAATGCGATAATTACCTTCTTCATCGCGATAACAACCATCACCGGTAAAATACATATTCTCATAAGCCGAGAAATAATTCGTCCTGCAACGCTCATGATCTCCGTACGTAGTCCGGATGATCGATGGCCAGGGAAAACGGATACAAAGATTACCGCTCACATTATTACCCGTGATTTCTTTTCCATTCTCATCCACCAATACTGGCTGCACACCGGGCATTGGCAGGGTTGCATAACTGGGTTTAGCAGGAGTAACCCCAGCCATATTGCTGATCAGTACGCCACCTGTTTCAGTCTGCCACCAGGTATCCACAATCGGACAACGGCCCTTTCCAATATTTTCATTGTACCAATGCCAGGCTTCTTCATTAATAGGTTCCCCTACCGTTCCTAATACCTTCAGCGAACTCAACTGTTTTCCCTGCAATGGCCCCAGACCAAAACCCATCAGGGAACGGATGGCGGTTGGTGCCGTATACAAGACATTTACTTTGTATTTATCAACAACCTCCCAGAATCGGCCTGCATCCGGCCAGGTTGGAATTCCTTCAAATAATAAGGTGGTAGCGCCCGCACTCAATGGACCGTACACAATATAACTGTGCCCTGTAATCCAACCTATATCTGCGGTACAAAAGTGGATATCACCCGTCTGGTATTGAAAGGTATTGACAAATGTATAGTTCGTGTACACCATATAGCCGGCACAGGTATGTACAACACCCTTGGGTTTGCCAGTTGAGCCTGATGTATACAGAATGAACAGGGGGTCTTCTGAATCCATCTCTTCAGCCGGACAATCAGGATTGCCCATGGTCTCTACTTTCCTGATCTCATCTTCCCACCAAACATCACGACCTTTAATCATTGAAACCGGAGTACGGGTACGGGTTAAAACAATCACCCGCTTTACAAAACGACACTGCACCAGGGCATCGTCAATTACCGACTTTAATGGAATTTCTTTATTACCCCGATAAGCGCCATCACATGTAATTACATATTCCGCCTGGGCATCCATCAAACGATCGGCAATACTCTGCGCACTAAAGCCCCCAAATATTACGGAATGAATAGCGCCAATTCTAGCACAAGCCAATACTGCAATTGCCAGTTCAGGAACCATCCCCATATACAGACAAACCCGATCCCCTTTCTGAACGCCGTTATTCTTTAAGACATTGGCAAACTGAACCACTTTGGTATGAAGCTCCCGATACGTTAAAACGCGGTGATGTTCCTCCGGATCATTGGGCTCCCATATAATAGCCGGCTTGTTTCCTAAAGACCCCAGGTGACGATCCAGGCAGTTTTCAGTTATATTCAGCCGACCACCAATAAACCATTCTACCTTGGGATCCTTGAAATTCCAGTTCAGCACTTTATCCCAACGCTTGCGCCAGTAAAAATGACCGGCAATATCCCCCCAGAAACCTTCCGGATCCATCACACTTTTATTGTAAACCGACTTGTATTCTTCGAAAGACTTAATCTGATAAGGGTATGACATATGGCATCGTTTTGTTTGCAGTTCTAAAAGTAGAAAAGTTGTTTGGCCAAAAATCAACAAAGATTGGTAATTTGGTATATTTATTTATGAAAGTGATTTCCTGTCCGCGCTGCTCCGCATCCAACCCCATCAAAAGCGGCATTGTAAAAGGCAGGCAACGATACCATTGCAAAACCTGCCGCTACCATTTTACCGTTTTTAAAAAAGGCAAATCAACAGAACCCTACTACGTTATCAAAGCGCTGCAGTTATACCTGGAAGGTGTTTCCCTCCGGGAGATCGAACGGCTACTTGGCATCAGTCATGCCTCCGTTCATAACTGGATAAAAAAAGCCAATCTGCAGTTGCCTCAAAGCCCTTCCTATCGCCCTTCCTATAAAGTGCTTTCTCATACTGAACTAAATCAATTCCTTCAAGACCCGGCAGCTCTTCGAAAAGCTGGCTGTATGATCACCGAACTTGGTGACAAATTCATGGTAATTCGCTGGGAACGATTCAGAAAATAAACAGTTAGCTATACTAATTTACATTTGGCGGCGACCTCTTTGTATACTTATCCGGATTACGTAATATGTAGCTACAAGATTGCTTAGCTATGTCCCAACCAACTAACACAGGTATCTGGAAAGTTATCGGCGCTTCATCCGTAGGCACCCTCATCGAATGGTATGATTTTTACATTTTCGGAAGCCTGGCTACTGTCATTGCCAGCCAGTTTTTTCCCAACACCAATCCAACTGCTGCACTACTGAGTACCCTGGCCACTTTTGCAGCAGGCTTTATCGTTCGCCCCTTTGGCGCCCTGGTCTTTGGTCGCCTGGGAGACCTGATCGGCAGGAAATATACTTTTCTCTTAACCCTTGTATTAATGGGTGGCTCAACTTTCGCTATCGGGCTGATCCCCTCCTATGAAACCATTGGATTTGCCGCTCCAATACTGGTATTGATGCTGCGCTTGTTACAGGGATTGGCACTGGGCGGTGAATACGGAGGTGCTGCAACATATGTAGCTGAACATGCACCTGCAAACAGAAGAGGTTACTTTACTTCCTGGATTCAGACAACCGCCACACTCGGACTTTTTGTATCTCTTGGCGTTATTTTGCTGACTAGGCATAGTCTCGACAGCGACCCGGAAGTTTCCATTCGCAAATTCAATGATTGGGGGTGGCGGATTCCCTTCCTGGTTTCCATCCTGCTGGTAGTGGTCTCTATTTATATCCGGCTGAAAATGAACGAATCGCCCCTGTTTGCCAAATTGAAATCGGAAGGAAAAGTTTCAGTCAACCCGCTCAAAGAAAGTTTCGGTCATAAAACCAACCTGAAAATGGTATTACTGGCCCTTTTTGGCGCTACAATGGGCCAGGGAGTGGTGTGGTATACCGGACAGTTTTATGCCCAATCCTTCATCGAAAATGTATGTAAGGTTGATTTCGACCAAAGCCGCACCATCCTGATCTGGGCTATCGTTTTTGCAACCCCATTTTTTGTTCTGTTCGGATCCTGGAGTGATAAGATTGGAAGGAAATGGATAATGATGGCAGGCATGCTGCTGGCAGTATTTTCCTACCGGCCCATCTACAAGGAACTCATGACAGCAACGGATATCCCTAACAGAATTAGTGCAGAAACCCCTGCAGTTGCCTCCGTTAACCGCGAAACCCGCCCCCTGCCGGATGGTTCCGCAACCCTGCAAATCACATCCTCCCGCTATTCATTCAGCACGGGAATGTCTTTTACTGAAGTTAAATCCGACACCCTTCGCAATAGCATAATAACTGCCGGCAAACTCACTTATACAGAAAAAAAGCTCGACAACCCCACCTACTGGAAATTTGTATTGCTGATCTTCATCCAGGTATTCTTTGTAACCATGGTATATGGCCCGATAGCCGCCTTCCTGGTTGAATTGTTCCCCACCAAAATCCGATACACCAGTATGTCCCTCCCTTACCATATCGGGAATGGAGTCTTTGGCGGACTAACCCCTTTTATCGCCACCCTGCTCACCACCATTTATACACAGGATGCCCTGGTCGGACTTTGGTACCCAATCCTGATTGCAGCCGTTTGCCTTGTAATCGGCACACTTTATATCAGCAACAAAATTGATCCAAACGTAAATGATTAATGCCATGAACCAACTCAAACGATACCTTGGAATTCTTTGGATTGCACTCGCACCTCTTGCCATCTACTACCTGGTAAAAACAGCAGCCTCGGAGATTGCCGCCAAGCCGGTTATTGATACCAAAATCCAATGGGGTGTTTTTGTAATAATATTCATTCCAATCGCCATCGGCCTTGCCCTGTTTGGCTACTTCGCACTTAAAGGCGAATATGACCACCTTCCAGAACGATCCGATGAAATAAGCGATTAAATTTGTGGCTATGTCAGCCTCTAAAAAAAACCAGAAGGCAGTGCTGGTAGCAATTGCCTGCCTCTTGTTTTTTAACTTTCCCCTGCTCTCCATTGCGAATCAACCTAAACAGATTGGCGAACTGCCTTTATTGCTGATCTACCTGCTTTCCGGATGGTTGCTCTTTATTTTTCTGATTCGATCCATTCACCGCACTGCTCCCAAAAAACCAGATGAGCATGAGTAGCTGGATCATTGCCGGAACTGCTTTAGGTTATTTGCTCCTGCTCAGCCTGCTGGCATGGAGTGCAGAATCCGTGAGAAAAAAAGGGAAATCCTGGATAAATAACGGGTATGTATATGCGTTATCAATGGCCGTTTACTGTACCGCCTGGACCTACTACGGCAGTGTTGGCAGAGCTGCCACCAGCGGACTGGATTTCCTGACTATTTATATTGGTCCAACAATTTTGTGTGCGCTTTTTTGGCCAGTTCTGCTCAAAATCATCCGCATCTGCAGAACACAGGGCATAACCAGTATTGCCGACCTGGTGTCTACCCGTTATGGAAAGAATTTTTCTCTGGCCGTTCTGGTTACAATTTTTTGCGTGATGGGAGTGATACCGTATATCGCACTTCAACTGAAAGCCATTGCCACCAGTTTT
>JAGKTB010000128.1:0-7054 GCA_018993145.1 Flavihumibacter sp. | reverse complement strand
GAAAGGAGGAATGGAAGAAGGGGCAAGGGAGACGGGATACAGAGGAGACAGGGGACAGAGGAGACGGGAGGCAGGGAAAAGGAGACAGGGGAGACGGGAGACAAGGAATGAATGGAGGAAAGGACAAAGAAAGACGAAAACGAAAAGGGTGGGTACCTAATTCCGGCCCCCACCCCTCTTATTTAATCTCATTAAAGATCAAAGTTCTGCGGTCCGCAGTTTGCGGGGAACTTTTACTTCAACTTTCTGCGATTTTCCATCTCGCAGGTATTCGATAGGCAGGCTGATCTTTTTGGCTTCACGCGCAGCCCTGTTGCCATCTACCAGTTCATTCACACTATTAATTGGTTTGCCATCAAAGGAAGTAATGATATCCCCCTCTTTGATACCGGCTTTTGCAGCCGCTGATTCCTCATCCACTTCCAGCACTTTTACTCCTTTACCATCTTCTGTATCCTGTGCCTTGATGCCTAGTTTAGGCTGATTTTCATTCCAGTTAAAATTAAAATTCCGCCCCCTAAAGCCTTCTATATTGAAATCTTCATTGTCAAATGGTATGATCATCGGCTCTCTGCCATTGAAACTGAATGCCGATGCCCGCTGCCCCAGAGTGGCTGTCAGCTCAGCTGATTTGCCATCCCGCAAATACCCCACTTTGATCTTTTCTTCCGGCTTGAATTTTCCAATGGCATCGGTCAGCGCCTGGGGTGATTCAATTTTGATGTCGTTTATTTTGGTAATAATATCACCTGTTTTCAGTCCGGCTTTTTCAGCTGCACTACCTTCTGTTACCTCCATAATGACCGCCCCGCGTTCCGATTTTTCAGTTGACACACCAAGAAATGCCTTGTTCATACCCCGGAATTCAATGATCCTGTCTTCCTCGACCCGGCCCTGCAAACCACCATCCTGAAAAGGGGATCGTGGTTGCCTTGGTATAGTCACCCGCATGGTATTTCCATCCCTTACAATGATATTCTTCTTAAGAATGGCTATTTCATCGTTATTAAATTCCGCCAGGGGCTTACCATTCACCTCCACTTTGTCATCTTTTATGACAATCGTAAGCTTCACATCCTTACCCCCCTTGTCCCCTTTGTCTCCCTTGTCTCCTTTGTCTCCCTTCCTCTTTATAATGATCTGATCATATTCCCCCAGTCCTTCCTTTTCCTTTTGCTGGGCAGATACCGGCTGTGCCATAACCATCAGTATCCCTAAACCAGCGGCTGCAAACTGAATCGCTTTCATATTATTTTTCATTTACGGTGATTTTCGTAGATCAAATATAGGAGAAGTTTTCAATCTACGAAACATTTCGGAAATGTTAATTTCCTGCTGAACGATCCCGTCCTACTTTGGCGGAATAATAGCCGCCAGAACGGGCGGGATCTGATCAGTTGTGTGGATAATGTTAAAGCAGGGAACGAATAGCAGTAATTACCGCAGGCAGGTTACTGGCATCCTGACCACCGGCAGTTGCGAGGTTTTTCTGCCCTCCACCCCCACCCTTGATCAGGGGCGCTACTTTTTCCTTAATAAGTTTACCTGCATCCAGGCCACGGGCAGCCACCACAGTATCCGCAATGGATATCGCTACGGATGGCTTACCGCCAATATTAGCAGCCAATACCACCACATAATCGTTCAGGTTATTTTTCAGATCAAAACATAATTTTTTCAGCGCATCTGCATTTCCAACTTCTACGATATCGCCTATAAACGTTATGCCGTTCACGATTTCATCTTTCTGAAGCAAATCATTCCGGATACCAACCAGGGCGCGGTTTTCCAATGATTCCAGTTGCTTCTTCAACTGGGCATTTTCTGCAAGCGCGGCCTCAACTGATTTAGTTAGCTCCTTGGGATTTTTCAATGCAGTCTTCACCGATTCCAATTGATCCACCTGGTCCGTCAGCCAACTTCCAAAAGCACCTCCCGCAACTGCTTCCATTCTGCGTACACCGGCTGCCACAGCGGACTCACTAACAATTTTAAAATACCCAAGCTCACCGGTCGCTTTTACATGGGTTCCCCCACATAGTTCAATTGAACATTTCGGATCAATCGTAACCACCCGCACCAGGTCGGCATATTTCTCCCCGAAGAGTGCCATTGCGCCAGCTGTTATTGCTTCTTCTTTTGGCATTTCCCGAATTACAACCGGCCAGTTCTCCCGGATTTTTTCATTCACCATTGCTTCAATCCGCACCAACTCCTCCTCACTCACTTTTGCGAAATGCGAAAAATCGAATCGTAATTGCCGTGAGTTTACCAGCGATCCCTTCTGTGCCACATGTGTACCCAATACCCCGCGCAAGGCTGCATGCAAAAGGTGTGTTGCGGAGTGATGCACTGCAGTTTCCTGACGCTTTGCAGCATCCACCCGTGCTGTTACAATCCCGGTAATGTTAACCGGCAATTTTTCCGACACATGTATAATGAGATCATTTTCTTTTTTCGTGTCCACCACCATGATCTCTTCTCCTTCAAAGGACAGCACACCGGTATCCCCAACCTGTCCGCCACTTTCAGCATAAAAAGGGGTTGCAGACAATACTAACTGGTAAGCTTCTTTACCCTTTGCTTTCACCTTCCTGTACCGGATTAGTTTTGTCTCCACTTCCAGTTGGTCATATCCTACAAATACCGAGGATTGATCTTCCTGGAAACTTACCCAGTCTTCAGTATCTACCACAGTTGCAGCGCGACTCCGTTCTTTCTGCTGCTCCATTTCCTTCCTGAATCCGGCCTCATCTACCTCCAGTTTATTTTCCCGTGCAATCTAGCATAGTAAGATCTAACGGGAACCCATAAGTGTCATATAATTCAAAGGCAGCCGCACCATCAATCGAAGTAGCGGATCCAGCCATTATATCATCCATCTTTTTCAATCCTTTCTCCAGGGTTCGCAAGAAAGCTTCCTCCTCTTCTTTTACCACTTTACTCACGAAATCCAGCTGTTGCTGTAATTCCGGGAATACTGTTTCAAATTGTTTTGCAAGTACAGGCATCAACTGAAACAACAAAGGCTGCTTGTAATCAAGATAAGAATAGTAATAACGAACCGCTCTGCGAAGAATCCGGCGGATCACATAACCCGCACCTGTATTCGAAGGTAACTGTCCGTCTGCAATGGTAAATCCAATCGCCCGGATATGATCCGCAATCACCCGAAACGCAATATCCGCGCGATTATCGCTGAATCCATAAGTCTTGCCGGTGATTTTTTCCGTCGCAGTAATAGTTCCGGTAAATACATCCGTATCATAGTTGGATTGTTTGCCCTGCAAAACCCGCACCAGTCGCTCAAATCCCATACCTGTATCTACATGGGTAGCAGGTAGTGGCTCCAGGCTACCATCTTTCTTACGGTTGTATTGAATAAATACATTATTCCATATCTCAATTACCTGGGGATGGTCTTTGTTGACAAGCTCACGACCTGGTACCTGGGCACGTTCAATATCCGGACGGCAATCCACATGGATCTCACTGCAGGGACCACATGGACCGGTATCCCCCATCTCCCAGAAATTATCTTTTTTATTTCCATAAACGATATGATCCTCCGCCACCAGCTGTTTCCATTTCGCCAGCGCAACAGTAGATGCCGGCAGGTTTTCAGCGGGATCTCCCTCAAAAACGGTCACGTATAACCGATCTTTTGGAATCTTGTATACTTCGGTCAGCAATTCCCAGCTCCATTCAATCGCTTCCTTCTTGAAGTAATCTCCAAAACTCCAGTTACCCAGCATTTCAAACATGGTATGGTGGTAGGTATCCACACCAACCTCTTCCAGGTCGTTGTGTTTTCCACTCACACGTAAACATTTCTGGGTGTCCGCTGCCCTGGTATAGGGAGCTTTTTTATTTCCCAGGAAATAATCCTTGAACTGGTTCATACCCGCATTGGTGAACATCAGGGTAGGGTCGTTTTTCACCACAATTGGTGCAGATGGCACTATTACATGTCCCTTGGAAGCAAAAAAATCCAGGAACGCTTTTCTTATTTCAGCACTTGTCAACATAATTCGGAATGATTCTTGAGCGTATTTTTCGCCGCGCCTGCTATATTTGCGCAAAGCCGGTGAAAGTGGTGCAAAGCTAAGGAAATGGGCTGTGCAGGCATATATGAAAAAAATCAAATATTACTATAACCCGACGACCCTTCGATACGAGAAGCTTGAGACCCCCCTTCGGGTTAAGTTGCTGCGCGCCCTTGGTTTTATAGCCGGCTCCCTGGTTACCGCCCTGATTATAGTCTCCATCGCCTTTCAATACCTTGATTCTCCCAAAGAAAAAATCCTCCGCCAGAATTACGAGCGGGCCCGGGACAACTATGACCTGCTCAACATGCAACTAGGGAAGTTGAAGCAGCAGATGACAGAACTGGAAAAACGGGACAATGAAATTTACCGCTCCATTTTTGAGGCCAGTCCCATCCCCGACAGCGCAAGGGTAAAGGAAATGGAAAAGCAGAAAGAGATACAGTTGGTCCAGGCTATGGACGCTGATGCTTTGTATACAGATATCGTTGGAACATTAAATAACCTGATCAAACGGGCAGCCTATCAGCATAAATCATACGATGATATCGAAGGATTTATTAAAAACAAAGAGATTCTGCTGGCCGCTACCCCTGCCATTCAACCTGTAAGCAACTCAGATTTACGAAGGATCGCTTCCGGTTTTGGATACCGAATCGATCCGGTTTATAAAACCGTAAAAATGCACGCGGGATTAGATTTTGCAGCGCCACAGGGAACCCCGATCTATGCAACAGCCAATGGAACCATCAAACTTGCAGGCAACACCGGTAATGGATATGGCAACCATGTCATTGTAAATCACGGCTACGGATATGAAACCCTGTACGGACATATGTACCGGATCAAAGCCAAATCAGGTCAACGGGTAAAACGTGGTGAGATTATCGGCTATGTAGGAAGTACCGGAAAATCAACCGGTCCGCATCTGCATTATGAAGTGCACAAAAATGGGAAACGGCTCGACCCTGTTTATTTCTTCTACAACGACCTTACTCCCGAGCAGTACGATCGTTTGCTTAAAATGGCTGCCGCGAGTAACCAAAGTTTTGATTAAAGCGATACCGTTTTGCGGCACGACCATTGTATCTTTATGCGTCAATGGGAAAGCCATATCAACAAATCACATTAGATTTTGGATTTCAGGAACCGGAAACTCCTGAGGTAGCCCCATTACCGGCAGCCCCCACAGTAGCGCCAGTCAAAATTGAACAGACAACCGAATCAACCAGCATCACCATTCGGCGCAAACCCGGCCGCAAACTAAAGGAGAAGACCTGGAAATCTGCCACCCCAGGCAAACGCGGACGTAAATCGTTAAAGGAAATAGCAGCCGAGGCCGACCTGGTTGAAATCCCCTCCGACGAGGAATTGTTCACCAAACAGTACTATAGTATCGGTGATGTGGCCAACATGTTCCGGATGAACCCGGCCCTGATCCGCACCTGGAGCAATGAATTTGAGTCCATGCTAAAACCGCGGAAAAACCGCAAAGGGGACCGATTTTACCGGCCGGAGGATGTAAAATTCCTTCATCTTATTTATCACCTCGTACGCGTTCGGAAATTTACCCTGGAAGGCGCCAAAGAACACCTGAAAGGACAAAAGAAAAAGATGGAAAACCAGTTTCAGGTGATTCAGAAACTGCAGCAGTTGAAAGCTTTCCTGCTGGAATTGAAAGCGAATCTTTGATTTAGTGTTGATTTGTTACTACCACTTCGCGAGTTTCTCCTGCAAGCTCAATTTCCATAGATTCGAGCAGACGTAATATTTCAAGGTTGATGGTCTGCTTCAACTGATTGAACTCCGCTATTGGTATCATTCCGGTATAATATTCAGCTGTTATGATGAATGCATTGGCTGTAATATCACTCAGCAAACAGGAATAATTTTCAATCGCGGGATGACTCAGAATAGTTTTAATGCCTGCTACTGCATGATCCAGTTTTACGGTGGAAGTTTTCAAAGAAAGTTCGAGCCTTAGATCGGCCCTTCGCTGCGAACGCAAACTCAGATTATCCATAATGCTGTCCACCATCTGCTTATTGGGAACACTTACATAGGTTTTCTGATCCGTTCTTATTCTTGTACTCCTGAGGCCAATTCGTTCAACCGTACCCGTTATCTGATGCACTTTTACTGTATCACCCACATGAAATGGCTTGTCGAAAAAAATGATAAAGGAAGCAATCAGGTTTTCCAGACTTTCTCGGGCAGCAAGGGCAAGAGCACCTGCAACGATAGAGAGACCGGCTAGATAAGTAGTGATATCCTTATTGAAGGAAAAACGGATAACGAGCAGAATTCCGACAATTACCAAAACCGTCTTAAAGAATTCCTTGAAAAATACAATCATCTGGTTATCTGCCAGATCCTTGCTCAGGTTGGCTTTCTGTTCCATCAGCATTGCAATAAAATCAATCATTCTTCGCAACAACCAGACAAATATGATCACCCAAATACCTTTTGCAATACTGGCAAGAATATCCCGGATTTCTACCTGGTAGATCTTTACATTGAATACGGCCGGAAACTTCAGATTATCAAGCGCGATCATGGTAACCGAAACAATCAGGAATACCTGCATAGGCTGAAAAACCAGCTCTACAAATGAATGCTGATCAATTTTCCAGGACCTGCTTTTAATGATTTTGAAAATTATACGGGATAATACCCTGGACAGATAGCGCTTAAAAAGTATGGCAAGCAGGATGGTTCCTAAACAGATCAAATACGCACGAACCGTATTCTCAAGGAAAACATAGTCCAAAACCTCCTTCATATTGTCATCCGATTTATAAACTGTAAATAAATAACCTGCCTTGCTTTAAAACATATAAATGATCCAGGCTGACCTGAACTTTACTAGCTTTTTCCAGCAGTTCAGGAACAGCCTGCTCCTTCAACTCCAAACTTCCAGGAACATAACTTTCCAACATACCTCCTTTTCTTCCCAGCACCCTATTCCCTATTACCTGTAAATCCGTCCATCCGGTTAATGCTACTTT
>JAGKTB010000127.1:0-7748 GCA_018993145.1 Flavihumibacter sp. | reverse complement strand
GCAAAGGAAAAACTATGATAGGGCTTTTCAGTTCTTCAGGTTGAACCTTGAAAACTATCCGACAAGTGCGAATGCACTGGATAGTATGGGAGATTTTTTCCTTGAAAAAAAGGACAGTGAAAAGGCAATGGAATGTTTCAGGAAAGCGCTGAAGCTTGCTGAAACTCCCGCCACAAGAAAGAAATTAGACCGACTGGAAACTAAAGCGGAACTTTAAATAAGTCCTGTGCAACTACAGAATCGTCCTATCATCGCCCCTCTTGCCCGGTGTACTTTTGTGAAAGCAATTCGAAGAATTCATAAATAAGACTATCATGAAGACAAAAGCAAAATTAATCATGTCCTTAAAAATATGGATGGTTATCTATCCTTCCATTACGGCATTCCTTTTTCTTTTTGGACAACTGCTGGCGGAGTTACCCTTATACCAACGGACTTTTATCCTGACGATTTCACTGGTGCCCTGGATGATGTATGTTGGTGTACCAGCCCTGGATTTTCTGTTGAATCGGTTTTCAGGAAAAGCTGAGAAGAAATCATCTCATGCTTGACAGGCGAACTTTCATACAACAATCCGGAATCGTAGTAAGTGGATTTGTTGCAAATATTCCCTTGCTAAACAGTTCAAAAAAATCAAAAATGAAGCAGGATACAACATTCGATGTAATCATTATAGGTGGCAGTTATTCCGGATTGTCAGCAGCCATGGCATTGGGAAGAGCGCTACGTAAAGTGCTGGTAATTGATGCCGGAAATCCCTGCAACAAACAAACACCGCATTCGCACAATTTTTTAACCAACGACGGTAAAACTCCCAAAGAGATAACCAATCTGGCTAAACAGCAAGTGCAGCAGTATCCAACCGTCCGTTTACTGGATGGATTCGCCAGCAAGGGTACCCAAACACCGGAAGGATTTACAATTCAAACCGAGGCAGGAGAACTGTTTAGTTCCAGGAAACTAATTGTTGCAACAGGTATCAAAGATAGTATGCCTCCTATTCCAGGTTTCGCAGAAAGCTGGGGAATCAGTGTGCTGCATTGTCCTTACTGCCACGGTTATGAAGTGCGGAATCAGCCAACTGGTATCCTGGCAGATGGAGAAACAGGAATTGAACTTTCCTCATTGATTGCCAACTGGACAAAGGATTTGACGCTTTATACGAATGGCCCATCTTCTCTTACTGACGAACAGAAAGCCAAACTTGAAAAAAATCAAATTGGTATTGTAGAAACTGAAATAAATCGGCTGGATCATGCTCATGGGTATATCAACAACATCGTTTTCAAAGATGGATCAAAAACACCTGTAAAAGCCATCTATGCACGGCTTCCCTTTGTTCAGCACTCGTCGATACCACAAGAGCTAGGAGCTGAGCTCACCCAGGATGGATTTATAAAGATTGACAATGCGCATCGAAGCTCTGTTCCGGGGCTATATGCCTGTGGTGATAACACCACGAAAATGCGTACGGTAGCTAATGCAGTATCAATGGGCACTACTACAGCATTTATGGTGAACAAGGAATTAATTGTAGAAGACTTTTAATATACATTTTATGAAACGATTCTTGTCTCTTGTAACTAGCCTGATCTTTATGTCGCTTGCCGCCAGCAGTCAATGCGGAAACAGAATCCTGGATCCCAATATTGCTGCTTTTTTAAGAGTTATTGGGTATAAGGACCTGACCCCTGAGCAATTAAGAAGCATGCCTATTGAACAATTGAAATATCCGCAATTGCCGCTGATTCTTTATCCAAAAGAAGATGTCCGGCGAATTAAAATTACAAAAGACAGTATTCCCGTATTAGTGTTTAATCCGCTGCACAAAACCAATCTTCCTGTTATCATTCACTACCATGGTGGTGGTTTTATTTCTCCTCTCGTAGAGGGATTGGAATACTCCTTATGGCAGGATGCAAAAACCTACGAAGCAATTTTATTTGCCGTTGATTACAGGGTGGCACCGGAGTTTAAATTCCCCGCTGCAGTTGATGATAGCTACAACGCGTTCAAATGGATTTCAGAAAATGCACAACCATTCGGCGGTGATACCGGAAAAATAGTGCTAATTGGCAACAGTGCAGGGGCGAACCTGGTATCCGTCATTACACATAAGGCAAAGAAGGATAAGCTGGTCAATCGGATTAAACTTCAGGTAGTAAATGGACTACCGGCTGATTTAAGTCCCCAAAATATGGAGCGCTCAGTTTCTTACCAGGAAAACGCAGTCGGTTATTTTCAGACCAAAGCACTCTGCTATTTTGCGGTGGAGAACTATGCACCTGATCAATACAATAATCCAGAAGTATCACCACTACTTAATAAGGACTTCGTCGGCTTGCCACCTGCTGTTATAATTACAGCAGAATTTGATCCGCTTCGCGATGACGGTACTGCTTATGCCGGTAAACTAAAAATGGCAGGCGTGCAGGTTTGGGAAAAATGTTTTGCCGGACAAATTCATTGTTTGATTGGGTTGCTGCCGGGCGCAAAACCCTTGCAGGAATTTGAATCATTGGTTAAAACAGCTATGGCAGCCAGCTTCAAAAAATAGAACGATGAAAGCTTTTGTAAAAACCAAATACGGCGGTCCGGAAGTACTACAACTGGAAGAAGTTGAGCTACCAACCTTGCAGGAGGATCAACTCCTTGTAAAGGTCTATGCAAATGCTGCCAATCCCGCAGACTGGCATCTATTGAGAGGGAAACCATTCTTTGCAAGATTTACATCCGGACTTTTTAAACCAAAAGAAAAAATTCCGGGTGCTGATTTTGCAGGTATCGTGGTAGCAAAGGGCAGTTCTGTAACCAGTTTTGAAGTAGGTGATCATGTAGTTGGCGGAACATTATTGGGAGGTGCCTTTGCTGAGTTTGTAACCGTCCCTGCATCTGTTTGTGCGAGATTTTCAAAAGAGAGCAGCTTTGAGCAAATGGCCAGTCTGCCCATAGCCGGAATAACCGCCTTGCAAGCTCTTCTAACGCATGGTAAACTCAAACCAGGAGAAACTGTTTTGATAAACGGGGCAGCTGGTGGTGTGGGACATTTTGCCGTGCAGATTGCAAAACACTATGGAGCAATAGTAACCGGTGTCTGTTCCGGCAGGAATGTTGAATTTGTCAAGTTGTTAGGGGCCGACAAGGTTATTGCCTATGATACCGAAAACATTCATCTGCACAAAGGGAAATACGATCTGGTCATTGATGCGAATGGAAATCTTACGCATGAAGATTTCAACAGAATGGGTAGGAGAGGTGTACTGATTGGTTTTACCACGATGAGACATATGATTTCAACACTTTTCAGAAAAGCGTTCAGCAAATTCCCGTTGATCCAATTTACCGTCACTGTCAATTCCCGTGATTTACAAACATTGGCAACACTGGTAGAAGAGGGAAAGATCAAACCTCAAATCGAAAAAATATTTTCATCTAGTGAAATACCAGAAGCTATCGGTTACATAGAAGCGATGCGTACAAGGGGCAAGGTGGTTATGAAGTGGTTGGATGCCCCAACTGACTAGATACGCCACAGTACCACATTAATTTTTCAATTGACTACCATTAAAAAAACACCCACTAGATGGGAAGGGAAAGCCATTGCCCATTCGGATGGTAAATAAATAGCAAATCATTCTAAAAACTATAAAACAATCAAAATGCAAAAATTCACCACATTATCTGCAGTACTGATTTTACTGCTCATAGCATCAATTACTTCGACTGCGTATTCACAAACCAGTAAATTTAGCTTCGCTATTAATTCTCTAACAACCAACTTCAATTATGGCAGTGCTAATTCTGATCTAAAATCCTATAAGAAGGACTACCGGGGATTTCAGGCAGGCATTTCCTACCAGGCAGGTATCACACCCCATTTCTCTATTGTTCCCGAACTCTATTTTGCAATGAAGGGCGCTATACTCCAAAAGAACAATCCGCTTACGGGTGGCAAATCAACACTACGAATAAACAGTTTGGAACTGCCGGTTTTAGCCCGTTTTCACTACAAAAAATTGTACCTGAATGCTGGTCCGTATGCCGGATACCATGTTGGAGGTCGCTTGAAAGTGGAAGAATCAGCCAATTCCGTTAAATCATCAACCAGGCTATCGTTCGGTACTGGTGCTACAGATTTGAAACGATGGGATCTTGGCTTTCAGGCAGGAGCCGGATACAACTTCCCGCTCAAACGTTCAACGCTCACCTTAGATGTTCGATACGGATATGGATTGGTAAACATCTCTCGGGAAGTAGATCGCTATAACAGAATGCTAAACATCAGCCTTCAAGTTTCGAGGTTATGAACATTTTTCTAAATATTCAGCAAGAGCTTAGAAGTGGTTGGTGGGTAGCAGTATTTTTCCTGGTACTGGCAGCTTTTACCTTTCCATTAATCCTTGTTTCGCAACACTACAATTGGGAAATCTCCATCCATCAGCAGGCTTTCGTTGTGGTTCTAACAACGCTTGTTTGCCAGGCCATGCGAAAAAAGCCGATAGCTGAGTTAGTTGGAAAACTGAATCTAGACCTGGTTAAAAACAGCTTGTTAGGGTTGGTAGCGGGAGCCTTATTGATGCTCCTGCCTGCCCTTGTTCAGACAGTAGTTGGAATCGTTCACTGGAAACAGGGCACAGCTGGATTTGATACCTTGTTAAGGTTGACAATGGTTTCTTTCTCTGTGGCAGTAGCGGAAGAATTTTTATTCAGAGGCTTTATTTTTCAACGTCTCCAAAAAAGCATGGGTTTATGGCCCGCCCAACTACTGATAGCCGGTTATTTCTTGCTTATCCATATGGGGAATCCGGGTATGACAGGAAGTCTTCAACTACTTGCGTCAATCAATATTTTTATCGCATCGATTATGTTCGGGCTATCCTATATAAAAACCAATAGTCTCATTATGCCAATTGCCTTTCATTTTATGGCAAATTGGGTACAGGGAACCTTATTGGGATTTGGGGTGAGTGGTAATGAACAGGCAAGTTTGTTAAAACCTGTTTTCAAAAATTCTTCCGAGTGGTTGACAGGTGGCTGCTTTGGCCTGGAAGCAAGTGTTCCAGGTTTAGTTTCCGTCCTTGTTTGCACGTTTATACTCTACCGTTGGAAAGTCAGTAATTATCTATTTAGTAATCATTAATTAAAACATAAACATGAAATTTGTAATTGTTGGTGCTTCCGGCACAATGGGAAATTATTTGTCCAATGCCTTTGAAAAAGAGCATGAAGTAATTCGTGCAGGCAGAACCGGTTCAGACGTGAAAGTGGATATCACTTCATCGGAGTCCATAGAAGCAATGTATCAACAGATCGGATCATTTGATGCCCTGATCTCTACTGCTGGTCCGAGTTTTGTTGGTCCCTGGAAAAATCTAAACGCTGAAACCTTTCGGATTGGAATGGATGGTAAAATGCTGGGGCAAATCAACCTGGTTTTGATTGGGCAACATTATATCAATTCCAAGGGTTCTTTTACCTTGATTACCGGTGCCTTAACACATGATCCACAGAAAAACTTTGCCAATGCTTCTGCAGCGAATGCTGCAGTGGAGGGATTTGTGCGTGCTGCTGCCATTGAATTGCAAAATGGGATCCGGATTAATGCTGTTAGTCCAACGGTAATTGAGGCTTCACCTCAGTATTTCCCTTTCTTCCCCGGTGAACTTCCCGTGACGATGAAACAACTTGAGTTTGGGTTCAGGAAAAGTGTGTTTGGTGCTAATACCGGACAGGTTATTAAACCGTATTGAAAAAAAGGAAATCCGGTAGCCTGCTGTTTAAAACTTATTTTTGAATGAAAATGATACGGTTCAATTTAGTAATAATAAAAAGAAGAGCCGGTTAATAAAATAAGTTTTTGGAAATGAGTGAATCACCACAGCAAAACGACATCATATTTTACAATACCCCTACTGGTGATGTAAAGATTGAAGTGGTTTTTAATGACGAAACTTTCTGGCTAACTCAGAAGCGGATGGCCGAACTATTTGGTGTGGAGGTTCCTGCCATTAACAAACACCTTAGCAATATTTATGAAACTGGTGAATTAGATAAAGCGGCAACTATTTCCATTTTGGAAACAGTTCAGCTGGAAGGTAGCCGGATGGTTAAACGGAAAGTAGAGTTTTACAACCTGGATGCAATTATAGCAGTAGGCTACCGGGTAAACAGCCATCAGGCCACCCAATTTCGAATTTGGGCTACCAAAACCCTTAGAGAGTTTATTATCAAAGGCTTTGTGCTTGACGATGAAAGACTTAAACAGGGAAAACGCTTTGGCAAGGACTACTTTGATGAGCTCCTTGAACGCATCAGGGAAATAAGGGCAAGTGAAAGGCGTTTTTACCTCAAAATAACTGACATCTATGAGCAGTGTAGTATTGACTATAACAAAGATGCTGAAATCACCCAGACGTTCTTCAAAACGGTTCAAAATAAACTCCATTGGGCTATAACCGGGAAAACAGCAGCCGAACTGATTGCTGATCGTGCCGATGCCTCACAACCCAATATGGGCCTTACCACCTGGAAGAATGCACCTAAAGGGAAAGTTCTAAAATCTGATATATGCACTGCCAAGAACTACCTGCAGGAAAAGGAAATCAAAGAACTGGAACGCATTGTTACCATGTACCTTGACTTTGCTGAACTCCAAGCCGAAAGACAGATTCCTATGAAAATGGCGGATTGGGTTACCCGTTTAGATGCCTTCCTGCAATTCAACGAATACCAGATTTTAAAAGATGCAGGAAAAGTGAGTCATGAAGTGGCTATGAAACTGGCAGAGAAAGAATATGAAAAATTCAGGGTAGTCCAAGATCGGAATTTTGAAAGTGATTTTGATAGAGAAATTAAAAAAATTGGTAAAAAGACAAATAAGAAGTGATAGTAATACTCATCCCCTAAAATGCTCCTTATATTGCGCTCCAATTGGAATAATGGTAGCGCCGATTTCAATTTCAGCTGCAGTATAGGAGCTTATCTTGTTTTTATTTACAAGGAATGATTTGTGCACGCGTATAAAGCTGTCGGACAGGTCCTGGTTCAACTGACTTATTTTATATTTCAGAAGCAGAGAACTGCCATCCACTTTATGTAGTTTGACATAGTCCCGGATGCTTTCAACATATAAAATTTCATTTTCTTCCAGTTGATAGGTCTTAGCCCCTGATTTTATGGATACCGTTTTCTCTTTAGTTGGATCCTGTAGGATACTTTCTCTCTTTCTGTGCAATCTGAAAAACTTATCAATTGCCTGGGAAAAGCGAATAAATGTAATTGGCTTTAATAAATAATCGATCACGTCTAAATCATAGCCTTCCATGGCATACTCGCGATAGGCAGTGGTTATAATTACCGCAGGAGGATTTTTCAATGCCTTCAGCATTTCCAGTCCCGTTAGTTTTGGCATTTGTATATCCAGGAAGAGCAGATCTACTGAATATTGCTGCAGAAAGGCCATGGCTTCTACTGCATTGGTACAGCTGCCCGCCAGTTGAAGGGTATCAAATTCCTGCACATGTTTTTGCAGCAACTGGATGGCCAGGGGTTCATCGTCTACCAGTAAACAGCTTGCTTTCATGTTAAATCAATCGATAGTTGTGTACTAAAGATACCATTGTCTGCCTTCATATCAAATGTATAGCGACCAGGATACAGTAAGTCCAGTTGCTTTTGTAAATTCGTTAACCCGATTCCCTGTCCTTCCGTTGAACTTTTGTCAAATGAATTTTCTGCAACAAGTGTCA
>JAGKTB010000126.1:0-13290 GCA_018993145.1 Flavihumibacter sp. | reverse complement strand
AATGAAGGACGAAGGCCTTGCCAAGGCAGGAGAGATCTATGCAAAAGCAATCGAAAAGTATGACTCCACCGGAAATTATTACATCCCTCTATGATCAAGGCTTTCCCTCTTTACACTTCCAATTCCGGATGCGATTATCATCGTGTCCGGCTTCCTTTTATGTACCCTCCGGACAGTTGGGACCATTCTGCCTACAATGATTTCGATATCGAGCGCCTGCTGGAATATATTGAAGCTTCTGAGGTAGTGGTGTGGAACCGATTTTGCCCGATCGATATCAATCATATTGAACGGATCAGGAAAAAGACAGGCCTGAAGGTAGTGATTGATCTGGATGATTGGGTGGAACTTCCTTGGCAGCATCCGCAGTATAAGTTCTATAAAGAGAAAGGTGCCCAGCTGATCCTGGAGGGGCTGAAGTTCGCGGATGCAGTAACGGTTACGACCAGCCGGCTGGCCAGTAAGGTGAAGCCATATAACGCCAATGTTCACGTGATTCCGAACGCTCTTCCATTTGGGGAAGGGCAGTTTGTCCCTGTATCTGATCAGCGGCCGGATTATTTTAATCTGATATACACCGGCCAGAGTTCTCATCTGGAGGATGTGAGCATGCTGATCAATCCATTAAAAAGGATCCGTACCATTCCCGATATCGGTATGACGCTGGCAGGATGGTCCGGAGGGCCGATATCCCAGAAGATGGAGGCGATCTTCAAGACTATCCCTAATTACACAAGGGTAACACTCAGGCCGCTGGATCAATACATGGGGGTATATAACCAGGCGCATTGCTCAATTGTTCCCTTGGTGGAGAATAGCTTCAATGCCCACAAATCAAACCTGAAGCTGCTGGAGGCAGCAGCAAAGAAGCTACCGGTGATCGTGAGCAAGGTCCCACCTTATTCAGATGATCAGGACGCCCCAGTGCTCTGGGTGGAAAATCAGTCCGACTGGTACCGGCATGCAAATTACCTGGCCAGGAACCGGCAGGCTGCATTTGATCTGGGGGAGCACCTTCACGAGTGGGCAGTTCGGAAGTACAATCTGAAGGATTGGAATGAGGTCAGATTTGAGGTATATAAAAATCTTATAAATAAATAGGAAAAAACCTCAAAAAACCCCTGAAAACCCTTAAAAAAACTGATTTATAATTATGTAAATCCGCTACTGACAAGGATTTCAGAGTAAGAACTCATATTTATTCCATTTTTTTATAAAAATCGTGCCCCATCGCCCCCGGTGGGGCATCATTGTCTGTCGCTTCGAATACTATTGTGAAAACATACGTAATGGAAAAACTCATTGTAACAACGCTATCCAAAATCGAGCTGCAGGTATTAATTCTGGAGGGTGTTCAAGCTGCTCTAAAAATGGATCAGCTACAGGTAGAAAGGGCTGCAATATCGACCTTAAAGAAGAGAAAGTCAACGAATGAAAAGGGGAAGAATAGAACAAGGTTTTTGGATTTACTTCCGTTTGAATTCCAGGAATTGGTAATAAATGAAGTCAAGGAGCTTATTTCTGATGAAAACAAGCCAAAGGCAACGGATTCAGAAGTGCAGGAATTGATTGCAAATTGGGCTGCTAAGAAATAAGGGAAATAAGAGACATTTTCCCTTATTCCCCTTATTTCAATTTTCTATGCTGTAATTCTGCAAATAAGATCATTAGGATAGATTTTGTCTTAAAAATCCTATTTCTGTAACCGGCTTTATAACATTGCCTAAAGTAAACAACATGGAAAAAGTAATTATGACTCAGCTCTCGCCTGAACAATTAGAGACAATTGTATTCTTGGCGGTTTCTAAAGCACTCAAAATGCAGAGCCTTTCAGTTGTTAAGAATGAAAATCAACGACGCTCTAAATTGCTTAAACGTCCAGATGGGGAATCGAGTATACTTAATCTTATACCGGAAGATTTGAGAGCGCAGTTAATTGAAGAAACAAAGGCGCAGGTAAATAAAAATCCCGGCCATTTCTGACCGGGACCGAAGTGTTACAAGATACCTTGTCCATACTGTAACGGATAGCGCCAAATATCCTTACTAGGGATCCCATGGTGCTGGTCCACCTTGGTGATCAATGGAAGCCGGTTTGTATTAGGAGCCCGAACTTATTTAAATTGATAGGGCTTTCCAATTGCTCATTGTTTCAGTAATTATAATACTTCAACTGTTTATATTTTCAGGAGTTGCCCGCCCTCAGCATCGGTGGAAGTTTGCCTTATGACACAGGAAACCTTCAATGAACTCATCGCCGATCCGGATAAACTAAAAGAGGCCGCTATTAAGGAGAAGCCGGATCAGAGCAATGCTTACATAAAGCAATACAATACTTCCGGCCATGACGTGATGGACACCTCCATTCGTCCGGATAAGACTGTTGTCAATGACCGGGGAACAACCCTTGTTAAGGTTACTCGCCTGGGTATTCCCTTGCAGAAAAAGATCGTATTCTATGCAGCTGCTTTCCTGTGTGCCAATCCAGTAAAATTAAATGCTTCTGCCAAGGATCAACAACAGGAGAATCTTTTGGCAGTAATCGATCGTACCTGGGATGAGAACAAGTTGGATTATAAAAACATGGAGCTCGCTGAAATCCTGATGAGCGAGACGGAAGTGGCGGAGGTATGGTACACCGAGGATCTTCCTGCCGATAGTGGGTACTGGTCGGAAACAGTGAATGAAAAAATCAAGTTCCGGCTCCGGATGAAAGTGCTCGCAAAGTCTTTAGGAGATGAATTACTGCCCGTTTACAATGAATTCGGCGACATGATCGCCTTCATCCGTAACTACAAAATTCAGAATGGCGATGATCAGGTAGAGCGGATGGAGATCTATACGGCCGATACAATTCAGCATCTGGAAAAACAAACCAGTGGCTGGACAGAGCTTAAATCTGCAACAAATGTCATCAAGAAAATACCGGTTATTTATTACCGTCAGTCCCAGCCTGAATGGGCTGAGGTGCAAACCTTAATTGATCGGTTTGAATTAAGCCTTTCCAAGCATTCTGATACCAATGATTACTTCGGTTCTCCGATGGTTAAGGTGAAGGGTACGATTAAAGGCTTTGCGAGTAAAGGCGAGGAGGGGAAAGTTTTAGAGTTAGATAATGGAGCCGAGGCAGAATACCTCACCTGGGACCAATCTCCTGAATCTGTAAAACTCGAACAAACCAACCTCCGCTCTCTCATTTTCGACATGACCGATACCCCGGATATCTCCTTCACGCAAATGAGCAAGCTCGGAACTTTCTCCGGTTTCGCCATTAAGCTGCTGTTCATGTCAGCTCATCTGAAGGCATCAAAAAAAGAACAGATTTTCGGGGAAGGGGTTCAGCGCCGGATCAATTACATAAAGGCTGCAATGGGCAAGCTCAATACCTCCCTGGAAAAAGCTACAACCCTCAATATAAAGCCACAGTTTGAATACTATCTGCCGAAGGATATCGAAAATGAGGTGGATGTACTCGTTAGAGCACTTGAGGGCGGTATCCTTTCACAGGAAACTGCGATCGAGAAGAACCCGCTGGTTGCTGATCCGAAGGAAGAGAAGGAGCGGATCAAAGCAGAAAAGGAAGCAACCGATTCAGATCCGGACAAACTGGATGATGAACTTGATGATCCAGATCCCGAAGCGTAATAACCAAAACCAAATATATGCACCCAATTAGTTTTCCGCAGCAGAATAACATTCTGGGAAAGCCTGCAGAGATGACCGATGATCAATGTAATCCCCTTCCAGTTCATCACTATCAACAAGAGGTTGGGAAAAACGAAAGGGGAGAGCCTATTGCCTTCCCATCCATTGTCAGCTGTTGGCAACTATCTCCGGAGGAACTGGAGGAAGTTCAGCGAACCGGGGTTATCTGGGTAAATACCCTTGGACACACCTTAGCGCCATTCAGTCTGTTCACTAAAAATCCTTTTGTAAGTGCCAATCCCGAATCGAAATAGAATTCTGGCCATCTCCCGGACGTATGAGAAAAAGAAGCTGGCCAACATTGAGCGGATCCTGCGTGATATCAATTCCCTTATGGGTAAAGGAGCCAACAAAGCAGCCAGGTTGATTATCAAACGTCAGTTGGTGAATAACCGATTTCTGCCAAAGGATGTTCGGGATGCCATCGATCGTATTGCTACCACCTTCCATGCGGATGTGAGTGATGTGATCATTAACGGTATTGCAAGGGCACGGAAGCTGGCTGAAGAGAAGAACATGCTCCTGGAGAAGAATTACATGGGCGGAGGAAGAAAGCCACCCACCAGGCGCACCCAGATTTCAGCGAATGCCGGTGGAGGGAGACGCCGTCCACCCAAATCTCCACTCAATAAAGCTGCATCCAGTTTTGGGAGCCACTTCAATCCTCGTTCTCTTTCGCCCAGGGTGTGGAAGCTTGCCAACTCCTTTAAATCCTCCATCAAAAAAACATTGCTGCAGGGCCTAAAAGATGGAACGTCTGCAAAGCAACTGGCAAAGGATCTGGTCAGGAATTTACGCAACCCTACCGGATCCACTTCGCCAGGAAAGGGAGTATATAAATCACCCAGAAAAAATGCCGAACGATTGGCGCGGACTGAAATCAACCTGGCTTATGAGTGGGCAGATTTTGAACGATGGCAAACGCTCTGGTTTGTAATTGGAATTGAAGTTCGGTTGAGTGCTTCCCATCCAAAGTACGATGTGTGTGACGAAATGATCGGTCAGTATCCAAAGGACTTCTTTTTCCCTGGATGGCATCCCAACTGTTTATGTATCGCGGTACCGGTTCTCGCTGATGAAGAGACCCGGGATCTCATGTTGGATTATGATCTCGGTATCATTGATAAACCACCTACTGTTAAGTACCTGGATAAAATTCCAAAAGCTGCGCAGGAATGGTTAAACGAAAATGAGGATCGGATCAAAGGGTGGAAGAATAAGCCCTACTTCATCAAGTTCAATGATAAATACTTGGGTAATAAAGCCGCCTAAATTATCATCCTTCAACTGTTTATAATTTAGAAATCAACATGCGAGTGGATAAGTAACAATTTCGATCAAACAATTACTTATTCCCATGCACAAAGCAAATATTTTGGCACAACTGCAGGCTAAATACCCAGGGGTGGCAAAAGCAATTCTGGAGCTGGTGGCCGATAAACTCGCGCAAACAGTGACGGAAGAAACAGCGATCGAGGGCGCAATCAGTGAACTCGAAAAAGCTCCCATCGGTATCAAAGAATATGGTGATTTACTTCAACGCGAAGGGGATCGCCGGGTAACCGAAGCTCAAAAGAAATTCAAATCTGAAAAGTCAGATGATCCGAACCCGCCAAATCCGGGGGCTGATCCAAAAGACAAGGGAGATGACTCTTTGAAGAAAATGCTTGAACAGCTGACAGCAAAGATCGATGGTCTTGAAAAAAGATCAGCCCAACAATCCCTTTCAGAACAATTGAACAAACGTCTTACCGATAAGAAGATCCCTCTTCAACTCGCGAAAGGACGCTTAATTGAGTCACCGGACCAACTCGATACCATCGAACAGGAAATCGAAGCAGACTATGCCGCCATGAAGCAGGAACTGGCTAACCAGGGCTTTGCTGAAACTCCAAAACCGGGCGGCGGTGGTTCAGGCGGCGATGCATCTCAAAAAACAGTGGAAGCAGACATTAAAGCATGGGCTGCAGCTTCACAGCCGAAGCCGGCTGAAGCGGTTAAGTAAGCGTCAATTCTTCATTCAAAAATTTTAAACCATGG
This sequence comes from Flavihumibacter sp., assembly GCA_018993145.1. Taxonomy (GTDB): domain Bacteria; phylum Bacteroidota; class Bacteroidia; order Chitinophagales; family Chitinophagaceae; genus Flavihumibacter. The sequence continues at coordinate 7,545 of JAGKTB010000126.1, read as the reverse complement.
GTTTGCATTTAAAAAAAGAATCCGCGAAAAGCGGAAAAGTGATCTTCCAGAAAGTACTGGAGACTGCCCGTGGTGGATTCACGCTTGATCCTTCCGGCCTCAGCGACGGCGACGTAATACCTGCAGGAACACCGGTGGCATTTGATGAATCTACCCGAATGGCAAAGATCCTTAAGACTGCCCGTGTCTACGAAACTGCAGGTGGTTCTGCCACTGCTTATAAAGTAGAAAAAGGGCATGTGTTTAAGGTAGGCGATTTCATCGGGAAAACAGCTGGTGGCGCTGCTTATGCCATCACTTCCATTGACACTTCAAATGAAGCGTATGACACCATCAACGTTGGAACCACTATTGGTGCTGCAACAGCTGGAGATGCGCTCTTCCATTCAAGTGCATCTGGTGCATCTGCTGCTGCAGTAATTGTGGCTGCAAAAGGCCTGTTGTATGATGACGTGGAAGTGTCTGATGATGTTTCCCTGTCAGTGGTGGTACGTGGTACCGTTTATGCACGTCGGGCTCCTGTTCCGACAGCTGTACAAACAACCATGCCGTTAATCATATTCTCAAACAGCTTCTAAACCACAGGAGGAATAAAAAATGAGTAAAGTAAAATCACTTTTCGGTGCCTATGCTGATAACATGCAGCTGGCCATCGATTCAAGAAACGACAGGTTCGATCCTCTGTGGTATCCTGCATATTTCGGGGTGGCAACTCCCCAAATGTCGCTTACCTACAGCAGCGTAATCGGTGCGAGCCGAATTGAAGCCGCTGCCTCTGTAGTGGACCGCGATGCAGAAACTCCATTGAGAAGCCGTCCTGACCTGAGCAAATTGTCCGGAGAGATTCCTGCCATCAAGGAAATGTTCGTGATGAAGGAAAGCGACATGCGTGAATATATAATCATGCAGAGCCTGAGTCTTCCGGATGCCACTCGTAAGAACGCCATCATGGATCTAATCTGGGGTGATGTTCGGAAGGTTGGTAATTCTGTTTACAAGCGTATCGACATGATGTGTTTGGAGGCAGTTTCTACCGGTAAGATTTCACTTACCACCACCAACAACCCTGATGGTCTGGTACTCAGCCAAGACATTGATTTGTTGATGCCATCGGATAACAAAAAACAGTCTATTGTTACCTGGGATACAGCAGCCTCTGCAAAGCCGATAACCGATATAGAGACGGTTTTGGCTGCTGCAGCAAACGTAGGCGTGTCTATTGGAAAGCTGCTGATGACACCAACACTTTTCTCCAAGTTTCGGAAGACAACGGAAGTGCTCGACACATTGAAGGCTTATTTCTATGGTCCAAAACCTGGAGCGGGTTTCAATCCGGTTGCGGTATCCACATTGGAACGTGTGAACGAATTCATGGCCGCAAACCGTCTGCCCATCATTGAACTGGTGGATAAAGCTTTCGGTGTGGAAAAAGATGGAAAGATCTCCGTATTGCGCCCGTTCGATGAAGACAATGTTGCCTTCATCCCTAACGGCCAGCTCGGTATGATCAAGAACGCGGTGGCCATGGAGGAGATCAACAAAGTTGAGAATGTGAGTTACGCCAAGTTTAGTGGGGCTCTGATCTCCAAGTGGAAAGAAAACGAACCATTACGTGAATGGACAAAGGCTGAATGGAACGCGATGCCTTCTCTGGAAGCAATCGACGCCATGTTCATCCTGGAAGCCGTTCATGCTTAATAAGTAAAGCTCTTTGAAGTGACTGTAAAAGAAGCCTTGCTCAGTACCATTGGGATGCCGGTAGATGACGGCAACATCGATCTCGTACTCATCGATCATGACCTTGACGGTTCAGATGAATACACCAAATCACTTTCCGAATCAATAGGGAAGGCGGCGATCGATGTGCTGCTCAATGCCTGGAATACCCCTGATGTAACTGAAGGTGGCTATTCGATTAAACACAATCGGGAAGCGATCAAGGCAAGGCTTCTTTTTCTTGCTAACAAGTACGGACGGACGGATATCACTGATCTTCTCAATGCAAAACCATCGGTAACCGGTAAAAGCGTATGGTAAAACAGTATCCACATAGTGTTTTTGTTACCATTCCGGCTACTGCTCAGCAGAATTCAGATGGGAATTGGGTACATGTTTCTGGCAGCGGGTTAGATTTTGAAAGCCCCTGCAGGTTAGAGCCAAGGCTTGGTTCCAATAACGCTTATATCGTTGGAGCTGATGGAGTAAAAGTTGAAATCAATGCGGTTGTCTATCTGCCTAAATCTTGCCCTACTATTCCAGTGGGCGCTTTGATGAGAATTTCAGATGGGATTTCCAATTTGATTACTACCAACGTAAAGCAATTCAGTAAAGGTCAGTTAAATGCGAGAGCCTGGTTATGAAGCCAAAATTCACACCCAATATCAATATCAATGACATCCGAAAGGTAATCATTGACAAAGTGAATCGGGTTGAGATGGTTACACTGGATCAACTGAAGCAAATAGGTGAGCAATTCATCATCGATGCAATATCGACGAATACCTATAAAGACCGCACCGGAAACCTGCGTCATTCAATCGGGTATGTGATCCTGAAAGATGGAGTGGAGATCTTTGGAAGCTTTTCTGAACCTGGTCAGGAATTGGTCAAGGACAAGGAAGGCAAATCCAAACCGCTGGTTGGTGCAAGCATTGCCAAAAAACTGGCCATTACGATCGGGGAGCAGTATCCTGTAGGTTATGTGCTGATAGTAGTAGCAGGTATGTCATATGCCGGTTACGTGGAAGCGAAAGGATACGATGTGTTGACAGGCTCCAGCCTTTCAGCTGAGACCAACCTGGTTCGATCCATCAATAAAATTGCAGAACGCTTAAAACGCATGCGAGCATGAAGACAGGATATGAATTGGTGGATCTGCTGTGGCTTCGACTGGACTCCAGTGCTGATTTAAAGGCTTCTATTTCCGGAGCCATTTATAAGCACAAACGCCCGGATGGTTCAGTGAAACAGGATATCGTGATAAACTCACTTACCGGAAATAATGAGCAGCTGCAGAAGTCAGTACTGAATATCAATTTTCATTGCCCGAATCTGAAATTTTCAACCGGAACCCAGCCATCGGCATATGTTCCAGATAATGTGAAGCTGAAAGAGATATCCGATAAGATCATTGCCCTTGTTGATGATTACTGGTCTACAGATTTTCACAGCATAGTTGATAAACAGCAACACTTCGAAGAGGCAGAGCTAAAAGAGACTTTTTCCAATATCAGAATCATAATTCTTTCAATCAACGTTTAAATTTTTCAAAATGTCTAAATACAAAATTGGTCTTACAAACATCAAGCTCGGAAATATTGCCGTAGATGGTGGCATGGGTACCTCATTGACCAATGTGGGAAACACTGTTGAAGGATCCGCTACGCTCACAACCGAGGAAGGACAAAAAACGGATTTTAAAATCGAGGAATCTGATTCCCCGATCATGTCAATCAACACTGAAGCTGACACCATCTCACTTTCATGGTCTTCTTATGACTGTGATGCCACACAGCTGCAGCGCATGTTCGGCGGTACAATTGTGCCGGCAACAACTGCTCAGGGTGAAACATGGCAAGCTCCGGACGTGATTCCTGAGATTGAACAATCTCTGGAGGGCATCTGGAAGAATGGTGACAGGTTACAGATGCCACGGGCTAAAATCAAAGCTACTTTGGCTATGAGCTTTAACCGGGGGTCTCTGTCTCAGATGAACATTACTGCTACCGTGCTGCAACCTACCAAAGTGGGTGAACCGCGGATGTCTGTAATTGCTGCCCTGTCCTAATTCTCATTTTCCATAATACTCAACAAAAAGGGCCCTTCACTGGGCCTTTCTTATATATGCTCAAAGAAACTGCTGCAGCCATACTGGAAGATTCCATAAAGCTCAAAATCACCGGTGATGAAAAACATTCCTGGTTCTGGTGGAAAACAAAACGGGTAACCCGGGAGTTCGAAATCAGACCACTCACATTGGGTTCGCTCATCCGGATTTCAAGGATCATCCTGTCCATTGATCCCGAAATATTCAATAAAGAAAGGATACTGGAAGCGTTGTATGGAGCTGCCGATAAACATGGTACAGAGCTGGCCAGGGTAGTTGCGATCGCATTTACCAATTCGAGACGAGAGCCAGCTGATTCATTGATTTCCTTCATCCAGGAAAGCATCACTACTCCACAGCTGAAGGAAGTACTGGGAGTGATCATCCTGCAAATGGACGTTCGGTCTTTTATGAGTTCTATAGTCTCCATAAGAGGAATGAACCTTCTGACGATGAAGACGAATCCAGTAGATCAGGGGAGTCAAATAGCCTCTGGAGCACTATCGGAGGGTGGATGAAGTATTTCCGGTTGACCTGGGATCAGATTTTATGGGAAATAAGCTATCAGAATTTGTTGATGTTATCTGCTACCATTCCGGTGTATAAGTCTTCAAAGGGAACCGGCAAAAAGAAGGATGAATTGGATCCCTCAGTAAACATTGATTCTGGTCAAGACCTGGCCAATTTCTTAGGTATTAAAATGTAATTACCATGGCAGAAGAAACCAAAGAAGCCAGTCTCCAGTGGGTAGCCGGCATAGATTATTCTCAGATCCCCAGGGACCTGGCAGCCATTGAAGCACTCTTAAAGGGTGTGGGGGATTCAGGTTTGGATGCCGCTGATATTTCAGCCCCCATTATTGAGGCTGAAAAGCAGATCCGAACTGAGCTGCAAAAAACTGCTCAACAGGAAATTCAACTTCGGCAGCAAGTTGCACAGGATGTCGCCAACATTGACCGGCAGGTAAGTGATCAGCAGCTGGAAAATCTGAAGGAATACCAATCGGAGATGCAGAAACAGATGCAGGCGGTTCGTGACTTTCAGAATCAACTCGCCAGCGGAAAGCTTGATCTGAATGTCGCCCAGGCAGATGGTAGTCTAATCACCATCCTGAGTGAAGCAGCAAAATTCTTCAAGGATCTGGATCCGGATACCAAGGAGCTGGTGAATAATCTGCTGGAATTGGAGTTCCAATTGGAAGAGATTCGTGCCAAGCAAATCCAGGTAGAAGCTGAATTCGAAGCCGGTAAAATCGGCATGGAGGAATATGCACAGGCCACTGCCTTCCTTGCCATTCAGGAGAAAGCGATATCTGATAACATTGATAGTGTTATTCAGAAGCAAAAGGCGCTAGCTCAAATCAATGAAGCTGAGATTGGCTCCATCAATCAAAAGAAGCAGGCGCTCAAACTGCTGAATGATGAATACAATGCCTTATCTGAAACCGATCGGGGATCGGAAGTGGGGCGTGACCTGGTTGCTCAAATTCAACAGCTGGATCAATCCATCAAGGCCCTGGATCCGAAGAAGATCAAAGAGTTCAAAGAGGAAACGCTTACCATCTCAGCTGAGCTCTCAAAGTTATTCAATGACATGGCCCGCAATCCGGACTCACCACTCTTTGATGAATGGAAGGCCCGGGCAATTGAGTTGCAGAAGAGTATTGGTGATGTACGTGCTCAGATTCGGGATGCTACCCAGGACCGGGATACCGGTTATATCAATGAACGGATAAAGGCACTGGAGGAATTGAAAAATGCCTATGATTCTCTTACCGAAGCCGAACTGAAGGGTGATCTTGGCAAGGAGTTGAAAAACCAAATTCAGTCACTCTCGCTGGAGATAAAAGGACTGGATCCGGAGAAGGTGCAGAAGACTACCGAGAAGGTGGTTACTGCCTCCACTGAACTGAAGAAGCTGAAGGACCTGATGGTTAAAAATCCGGAATCTCCACTCTTCGAAACCTGGAGAGAACGGGCAGCAGAATTGACAGACTCCATTGAAGGAGTGAGCCGGGAAATTAAGATCGCAAGTTCTGATTCCGGTGGAATTGATGCACTCGCCTCCGGCGTGAAAGGTCTCGTTGGTGCCTTCTCCGCAGTTGCTGGAGCTGCTGCAGTTTTCACCGGTGAGAATGAGGAAGCAGAGAAGGCCATCCAGCGAACTATGGCAGCTCTTGCATTGCTGAATGGTGTGCAGGAGGTTTCCAAGGTGCTGGAAAAAGAAAGTGCACTGAATATTTACCTCACCAGCTTAATGCGCAAACGAGATGCAGTTGCAACTGCAGCTCAGACGGTGGCCACTACTGCCCAAACAACCGCTACTGCCGGCGCAACAGTAGCAACCCGAACACTAACAGCCGCCATGCTGGCCAACCCGGCTACGACGCTCGTGGTGGCTATTACTGCCCTGGTAGGTGCTTATCTGTTATTCCGGAAGGAGACCATCGCAGTAAAGAACGCACAGGAATTACTGGCCGATGCTGCTGAAAAGGTAAATGATACCTACGCTGATCAGCGGGCGAAATTGTTGCCATACCTAGAAGCATTGAGGCAATCCAACCTCACAGAGACCCAACGTCTGGAGATATATGAAAAACTTAAACAGATTGATCCATCGATCGTAAAAGGGATTGATGCCAAAACGCTCTCTTATGATTCACTGACCAGGAACGTTCAGGCTTACGTTCAATCTCTCCGGGAAAAAATCAGACTGGAGACCAACCAGGAAGCGATATCGGCATCCATAAAACAGGAGGAGGTCCTGCGTAAACAAATCGAAACGCAGCAAAAAATAATTGACATCCGGAGAAAGTCAGTTTCAGAAGCCAATAAGATCCGGCTGAACCCAGGAAGCAGTGCACTTGGGGCAGCTGCTGGAAGTAAGGATGAACTCGCATCCCTAACGGCTGCAAAAGAAAAGATGGACGAACTGACTTCCGCTCTTGTAAACCAGCAACGTGTTACGGATGAATTGGGAGCCAGCGCTGGTAAAATTGTCAACACGCAGAATCAACTAACAGAAACGCGAAAAAGGACAGTTGCCGTTATTGATAAGGAAATTGCCCTTTTGAAATCCCAACAATCGGAATTGTCGGAGACATCCGCCCAGTATAAAGAATTTCAGTCCGAAATCACCAAATTGGAGGCAGAGCGAAAAAAAATAACTGGTGAATCAAACAAGGACATCAAAACTCGTCAAAAAGAAGAGGATAAATTAAATGCTATCCTGGACAAAAGGCGCGGCATACTGGAGGATATCCTTGGACTCGAAAGAGATGCCCAGCAGTCCGGCATGCTCAAAGAACAGAGCGAGTTGGATCGGATCAATGAAAAGTATGATAAGCAGGTGGTGGCACTGAAAAAGGTTAATGAGGAAATTGCCCGCTTTAATGAACGCAATCCAAAATCCCGGCAGAATCTCCTCGGTGATGCAGAGCTTTCCCGAATTGAAGCAGCCAGAGCGATCGAGGTGTCCAACTTCCAGTATAAGCAGGATGCTGATCTATACATTGAATCCCTGAAACAAAAAGAATCTGCATTCGCCGAATTTGAAAGGGTTCTGCAGGAGGGAAACATTGAAATTACAGAAGCGGCCAGAGAGCAATATGGTGAGCAGGTTGGTAATTTCACAACCTACTTGGAATTCCTTCGCGCGGAAATGCAGAAGATGATTCCGAAGCTGTTAGCGGGTGATTTCAATGTGGGTGATATGAAGGT
>JAGKTB010000125.1:0-4639 GCA_018993145.1 Flavihumibacter sp. | reverse complement strand
TCGAATTCCATATCCACCTGGAACCGACCACCTGTAACCTGTGTATAAATCTTTTTGATCACAAGCGCATATTCTTTTCCAGCAAAGCTGAACGTTCCACGCAGTCCGGTGAAAATACGGGAGATATAGTGCTCATCTACATCCACCCGTACTTTATATCCACTCATGACATCCAGTTGCCCGAGTCGCTCGCCTTTGTTTTTAGATTGACCGATTTCTGCATCCAGGGATGTAAGTTGTCCGTCTACAGGCGCTCTCACAATAAGGTCACCCACTTTCTTTCGCATCAATTGCAATGCGTTTTGCATGCGCTCAAAACTTTGCTGCATTTGTGAAAGTTGTTGACGGTTGGAAACAGAATCTTTATTTAATATATCTACAGTTAGGGCTTTTCTGCGCACCTGGTATTCATAGAGATTTTTGCTCGACTGGTATTCTTGTTTACCGATGGCTTTCTGATTAAAGAGGCGCTCATTAACTCTGTATAAGCGCTCCGCCTCTTTCAGTGCATTGTCTACTTCTGCCATCTGATTGAGACGGGTAATGGTATTCTGATCAGCATTGTTTTTTGAAATCTGCATCTGCGTTAATACATTGAATACCTGGGTCTCCTGATTGGATAAACTCAATTCAAGATCCGTATTGCTCAGCCGGAGAATGGGTTGCCCCTTTGTCATCATCGCACCATCTTCCACATATTTTTCTTCGACCCGGCCACCTTCAGTGGCATCCAGATAGATAGTTGTTACGGGTAATACAATACCATTTACGGGAATATTTTCCTGGAAAACACCTTTGGTGATTTCGCTGATGGTAATACGTGCTGGGTCCACATTCAGGCGACTTGCACCCTGGGTGAAATAATAGCTGCCGGCAAGCAGGGCTACCAGCGCAACCACACCGCCGATTGTTACCAGCTTTTGGGATGACCATTTCTTTTTTTCGATGACTCTGTCCACGTTCTGAAATTTTTCTTGTTAGGCTCATTCAGGTAGTCTAAACCCTGTGCCAAAATGTAAATCATTGATTATCAAAAAATTGTAAACCTATCCTGATCAGGTGGTGTTCGCTTTTGATACAATTACTGTCCGCAATTGAGATATACGTACAGCAGAAATAAATCCTATACTTGTGTCTCTGAATTATGACACTGAAAAACGCATCCATACTGGTAATCGACGATGATACGGATGTACTCACAGCAGTACGTCTGTTGCTAAAATCTGAAGTCAAAGAGGTAGTAACGGAAAAAAATCTGCAGGAAATCAATCACCTGGTGCCTGGCAACCGCTTTGATGTCATTTTGCTGGATATGAATTTCAACAGTTCCCTGCATACAGGAAACGAGGGACTCTTCTGGTTGCGACGTATCAAGGAATTGAAAAGTGATGCAGGCGTGATCATGATAACAGCTTATGGCGATGTAGATCTCGCGGTACGGTCACTTAAGGAAGGTGCATCCGATTTTGTAGTCAAACCCTGGCACAACGACCGGCTGATCGCTACAATTAAAGAAGTATTGAAAAAGCGGGCGGGAAAAAATGCAGGAGAGCCTGCAGAAGCAAAAACGCTTATTGGATCTGAGCTGTTGGGAGAATCGGAGCAGATGGAAGCGATATTTTACAAAATTGAAAAGATTGCCCCCACAGATGCGAATATCCTGGTGCTCGGTGAAAACGGCACCGGAAAGGACCTGATTGCAAGAGCCATTCACCAACATTCCTTACGTGCAGCCGGGCCCTTTGTTAAAGTGGATGTTGGAGCGCTCACTGAATCCCTGTTTGAAAGTGAATTATTCGGGCATGTAAAAGGAGCGTTTACAGATGCCCGTGAGGACCGGATGGGGCGATTTGAAGCCGCCAACGGAGGTACGATTTTCCTTGATGAGATTGGAAATATCAGTTTACAGCAACAGGCCAAGTTACTCTCTGTTTTGCAGAACCGAACCGTGACCCGCCTTGGATCCAATAAGGCAACCCCAATAGATGTAAGATTGGTTTGTGCCACCAATCTTCCGATTCAGGAACTCGCCAATGAAAACCGGTTCCGGAAAGATCTGATTTATCGCATCAACACCGTTGAAATTATTGTTCCACCGCTTCGTAAAAGAGGTAAGGATATTCTATTGCTGGCTGATCATTTTAATGAATTATATAGTCAGAAATACATGAAACCGCAATTGCCCTTCGATAAATCAGCCCGAGAAAAACTGCTGAGTTATCCGTTTCCGGGTAATGTGCGGGAATTGCAGTATACAATAGAGAGAGCGGTGATCATGGCAGAGGGTGATGAACTGAAGGCAGCAGATCTGTTGTTCTCACCAATTGAATTTGCACCGGAAGAGGGGGAAGAACCCAAAGAAACCAATTTAAGTACGGTGGAGAAAAATACCATTTTGAAAGTAATCGAAAAACACAACGGAAATATAACCAAGGCAGCTAAAGAATTGGGCTTAACCAGGACTGCATTATACCGTCGACTCAGTAAATATGATATCTGAATTCTGGGAAAATAATAAACTCTTTATCAAGATAGCACTGCTATTTGCTGTATTGTGCCTGCTTTCCTGGTTGCTGGTGGCTGGGCATTTTCGTTTTCTAATACTGGTAATTCCTGTTGCTGCCTACCTGGTGTATGATTTATACCGATACCAGAAAAAAGCGGAAGTAGAATTGAAACAGTTTGTAGAAAGTGTGCATTACCGTGACTTTACACGGTATTTTGACGTGAAACATGCTCCAACTGAATTGCAACCCTTGCGGAAGGGATTTAATGAAATCAACACCGCTTTTAAGGTAATCAGTAAAGAAAAGGAAACCCAATACCAGTATTTGCAGCGAATCCTGGAATTGGTGGATACCGGTATACTATCTTACGAATTGGCGACCGGTAATGTTGTATGGATGAATGAAGCATTGAAACGCATGTTGCAAATCCCTTACCTGAAATCACTTGATTCGCTTAGCAGAAGAGATGCAGAGTTGGGAGAAGTGGTAAAAAATATCAAACCAGGGGAGGGGAAAATCGCGACCGCACACAGGGAAAAAGATGCATTTAAAATCCTGGTCAGCTGTTCAGCTTTTCAAACCGAATCTCAAACCTACAAACTGATTGCTTTTCAAAATGTCAGTGAAGCATTGGATGAAACGGAGAGCAAGGCCTGGCAACGCTTGCTAAGTGTAATGACTCATGAGATCATGAATTCGGTTGCGCCGATTTCCTCTCTTGCAGATACATTGAAAAAAAGTTTGCAGAAAGCATCTGCTGAGAATTCCGGTAACGGCGGGTATGAGGATCTTGAGTTGGGTATTGAAACCATCAAGCGCAGAAGTGAGGGCCTCTTGCGCTTTGCTGAAACCTATCGTAACCTGAATAAGATCACCAAACTGAACCTCCAGAAAGTGCAGGTGCTGGATCTCTTTGTAAACCTCCAACAGCTAATGCAGCCAAAGCTGGAGCAGTTGCACATTGAACTGGAGATCATATTGAAAGAACCGGGCATCACCATTGAAGCAGATACTAACCTGGTGGATCAGGTTCTCATCAATCTGCTGGTAAATGCAATGGATGCCGTTCGCGAGCGTGAGCAACCTAGAATTATCCTATCAGCCAGTAAGGGCCCCAATACCCGGACCCTGCTCAAAGTGGCAGATAATGGCACAGGTATGCCAGCAGAAATCATGGATAAAATATTCATCCCCTTCTTTAGCACCAAAAAAAGTGGTAGTGGGATCGGCCTGAGTTTATGCAAGCAGATCATGATGTTGCACAAAGGCAATATCAGCGTACAAAGTGTGGAAGGCGAAGGGACAGCTTTTATCCTTCAGTTTTGATCAGGCAGATTGCAGAGGCAGTTTAGACTTCAGCCAGCTTTCTTTCACCGGAATAATCCAGTTGTTTTCCAGCTCAGCTTTTGTACCTGCTAGGTTATTAAAATAAAGGGTATCCCCGGTTACAAAACCGCCCTGTATCGCTGGAGCCAGTTGTGCCATTGGAATCAGCTGAACTTTATCCTTTACGACAAAAGCAAGCAACTGCCGGTCGAACAGGTTTACGCCAAAGCGTTCTTCAATTGCCTTGATCACGCGAACCGAGCTGTCAGTTGAACAGCCACTTACACCAGTTTGGGTTTCATCTGCCATTAACACTATGAACTGACCGAAGAAAAGCGTAGCAAACCCCTTAACAGGCGCGCCATGAGCCTGCCACTGATCGGTAAATGTTGTTAATATCTTTTCAACTTCCAGGGCTTCCATCATACCGAAAAGGCGGTTACTTTGGTATATCCACACTCGGGAGCCGGAGTCAAAATTGGCCGGCAGTAAATTTTTGTATTCAAGGTTCATACTGCAAAGTTAGGGACTTGGGCAGAAACAGCAGGGCTGTATGGTGCTGGTTCGAATATTATCCTTTCAATAATTTGAAAAAAGCTGCACGGTAGGTATCTGATACAGGGATGGAAACAGTTCCGATGCGGATACCATCTTTATCAATGGACTCAATTTTGCTAAGGGAAACCATGTAGGATTTATGTACTCTGCAGATAGAGGTGCCGGCAAGATCTTCTTCCAGTTCACGGAAGGTTTGGAGGGTCATGATTTTGCGGTTGTTGGCCAAATGGAGTTTCCGGTAATCGCGC
>JAGKTB010000124.1:0-5832 GCA_018993145.1 Flavihumibacter sp. | reverse complement strand
GCCGGCAAAAAAATAACCCCTCCTTTTGAGGAGGGGCTATCTGATATTTTCTGAAAGCTTAACAATATTGCTCAAACGCTGCAATCAGGTTATGGGCAATCATTTGTGCAGAACGACCTTCAATCATATGCCTTTCAATAAAATGCACCAACTGGCCATCTTTGAACAAGGCAACTGAAGGAGACGATGGCGGATAGGGCAATAAATGCTCTCTTAATTTGCGAACAGCATCAATATCGAATCCTGCAAAACTGGTTGCGAGGTAATCCGGCTTTTTGGGACTGTTATGTACGGCCATTAAAACGCCCGGACGGGCTGTTCCTGCCGAACAACCGCATACCGAGTTAACTACCACCAGGGTTGTTCCGGCCTTTTTTAACTGGCTATCTACTTCTTCCGGAGTCAGCAACTCAACAAATCCCTGTTCAGTTAACTCCTCTTTCATGGGCATTACTATGTCTGCTGGATACATTATGTTGTTTTTTGAATTTGCAAATCTACTTTAAAAACATAAGAATGCTTATTTGGTTTAAATATGTCAATATGACTGTTTCTTGTATGCGTTAAGTGTCATAATGTCTTTTTTGATTTCTTATCTTCTACGGTTGTTTCCAGGAATGGCAGAAAAAAGTGGATGGTATGCCAATTGATTACTACTCTTCAAACACAAAAACAATAAAACTAAATAAAATGACTAGAGTAAAATTCAATCAGCCGGCACGTCCTTTCTTTCATTTACTGGATGACTGGTTCCAGGATTTTCCAGCCCGGAATCCTCGCGAAATGGTAAATGGCATTCACGCTGTACCGGTTAATATTCTGGAAACTTCTGATGCATACCACCTTGAGTTAAATGCTCCTGGCAGATCAAAAGAAGAATTTAAAATTCAGGTGGAGAATGGTCTTCTGACTGTTTCCTATGATCAGAAAGAAAGCAAGGAGCAGGAAGGTGTAAAGCAAATCCGCCGTGAGTTTTCACAGCTTTCGTTCAAACGCAGTTTTACCCTGGACGACAAAATTGATGAAAATGGAATTCAGGCAAAATATGAGCAGGGCTTACTGAAACTCTATCTTCCTAAAAAGGAAATAGTAGCCAATCAGCCCAAGCAAATTTCAATTCAATAAGTGTTTCTCATAAGCAGTTGGTTTTGGTATAGTCCCGATGTTTCTACATCGGGACTTTTTCTAACATACTGTTAAACCTATCTCCGCTGAAAATGAAGTAATATTGCCACGATTTTCAGCATGATCCTTAAATAACCAGAGAATGTTAAGACGAATATCCGCAATTTTGGTGCTGAACTTTTTTCTCCTGATCAGCCAGGGTGAATTGTATGCACAGGTAACCGATACCCTTCCCAGAAAGGATACCCTTCATTTGTTGGACACTATACCATTAGGGCCAGACAGTTTACCTGTGGCACCGATCGATACTACCCTACGGATTCTTAACCTAACTCCTTACCTGACCCTGCATGTAGATTCTTCCATAAATTACAAACTCGAAATAAACCGGGTACCTGGCAATTATTTCTGGTACTTGAGAAATGCTCCTGTCGGACTGAAAATCGGAAAGGACGATGGGCGACTCACGTTCAAAGCTGAAAAGTCCCTTTTTTTATCAGGCCGGCTAAAATATGACCAGGAGTACAAGGTACAGATGGGCGTTCAGAATCTCTCTGATCCCAAAGAGAGAGTTGATACTTTTTTCACACTTATGTTCTACAATACTGAAATTGTAATATCACGTTTGAAGCCCGGCGTGAGTGAAACTATCTTCATTGATGAAGGGGATACGCTTTCTATTCCGGTTCAATGTGAGCGTGGAAGCTTTCCGATTGAGTCCATTTCAACCTTAACAGATGCGTCCATAAAGGGGTACGAATCCGTACGCAAGTGTGATGATATTTTTACCTGGGCCATCCCCTACGATTTTGTCAAAGACGGAGATAAGGAAAAGCAAAAGACATTCCATATAACATTTGTTGGAGCGGATAAGTTTTATAACCGGGATACTGCAAAAATCACTGTAGTGGTGCGCGATGCACTCAATTATCCCTTCCGGAAAGATGAATACGGCCGGGTAGTGAAGGAAATTCAACGTTACATTTTACAATTGAAATTCAGCTTTAAAGAGCTGGATAAAAATGTAAAGCGTACTAAAGGAACCCGAACCGGTTTTGATCTGATGTCAGGTTCTTCCGCCCTTGCTGGAACGGTATTGTCTACCAGCTCTGCTGATGCTGATAAAAACATCGGTAAGGTAATGCCCAGTGTGGGTGTTGCACTGGTACCGGTGAAGGAAGCCGTTAGTCCGGTCAAAGCTTACGAATCAAACTCAGCCGCACAGGTGAGAACAAGTATCAAACGGCTTGAATACAGCCTCTCTGATAATGCGCTTGTTGGCGAGACAGACCCCGAGATTCTTACCAAACTCGCTAAACTACGCAGCGACCTGAAACAGGTACAAACTCAGTTGATTGACGTACCAATGGTAGATACCGGAGGCATGAGTGAAGAAGAACTCAACCAGTATTTCAATAGTCCGCGTGTAAACAAAAAATATAAGCTTACACGTAACTAATCACTGACAACCCTCTTTACGACGGGTATCGATAATATATTGAATCTTCCAGATTCCATTCAGCTTTACCAGTTGAAAGGAATTTACGCCGCAGTGACTGAATCGGCTGCCTAAATAAAATTGGTAGGGAGTCCAGGCTGTAGCGAGTGGACCGTCTATCAGTATGGTTCCAAATTCAATGCGTTCATCGAGTACCTCTTTACCAGGCGTTCCTACTGATTTGATGAACCCTTCAATAGATTCGGTGCGAACCTCAGTTGTCCCATCCTTGCTTCTTCCGATTGTCTGAAGAACGGCCGTAGATGCAAAAGCATCGCGTAACTGAACAGTATCTCGGTTTCGCATAGCCGAAAATAACTGGTTGATGGTGTTTTTGATGCCGGTTTCATCAGTTGTTTGTGCCCAGGCAGACAAACTAACAAGTGTTAATATCAAGCCAAATAGCGCTTTCATGTGCTTACTCGTTTAAACGGTTATTTTTTGTACCAGTCTACTAATGTATAACCAAAAATGATCCCTATGTTAAGAATTGTACCAGCGGTTATACTGACCGCAACCATTGGCCTGATCAGTCTTTCCACAAAGGCGCAGGGCCCCTGGAATCAGCATCGTTCCAACACAACGGTTATTATAATAGATAACGATGATGACAACTGGCGTGAAAGAGGACCACATCACAAAAAGTATAAAAAAGGAAAACATTCCCGCCATTGGGATCATCCCGGAAACCGGAGGGGCCGGATCAGTCATCCCCCACTGGTTATTGTGGATACACGTCACCTGCCAATTCGTAGATACAATAATAACAGGTATTACTATCGCAGCCAGGCTGGCTTACACTATTGGCTCGGTCGCAATGGCTATCTCTACCTGGATGTCAAGTACGTAAACCGTAACCAGTGCTCCGACCGTGAGTATGCGTATTGGGAAAGAGGGTATGGATGGTGATTCCAGGGAGGAAAGGAAGAGGGAGGAATGGAGGAAAGGAAGGGGGGGCTTCCTTCATCCTTTCCTCCATTCCCCCTTTCCTCCCTCTTCCTTTCCTCCCTCTTCCCGTATTCCCTACCCCACAACTTCCATCTTAGGGCTGGTATCCTGCTCGCGGGCAATGGATTTTTCAAGCTGGTGCATGGGCACCAGTTCTTCTTTCGCAATAGCAATATCATAAGGACCGACGGGCAGTAGTAGTTTAGCCAGAATGGGGGCTGTTTCCAATAAAATAATCAATAAGGTGATCAGCAGGTTCGCCATAAATACACTGTCTTCCCGATCAGATAAACTTTGCAGGGCTTTGTTCCGGGCCAGAAATCCGATATTCGAATAAGCAGTTTGGGCATACTTTTCCTGATCGGATTTAAGCTCCATTGCAGCATTCTCAAGAAATCTGGTCTGCCTGGCCAGCGCAGTATCCAGTCCGGGAAAAAGCTGCGCATAATTGCTGGCGGTTTGCTCATAAGCGCCCTGTTTAAGCCGGGTAATCCGTTCAATCCCTCTCCTTCCTGACCCACCGGTACCATCGGCCTCCATCAGGTAAGCCTGTTGCAATTTAAGCAGTGTATCCTGCATTGATGCTCTTCGCTGCAGTAGTAGGTTTCTTTCCTGCATTGCTGCAGCCACCCGGGCTTCGTAAATCGTATCCAGTTTCAGATTAAAGGCCTTGATTTGTTCCTGGATATGCGATTCAACCTCTACATTGATCTCTTTTTCAAAGAGCTTCAATTCCAGCGGTCTGGCAATCGTAACTCCAATAAATAGGGCCAGTAATATGCGCGGAAAGGCAACCTTCCATTGACTGGAAGAGGACATTCCATATTTACGGATAGTGGACACCATGAACCGGTCAAGATTGAATATGATTGCTCCCCAAAGCAGGGCAAAAGCAACTGCCCATCCAATATGTTGGAAAATGGTATAAAAAGCATATCCGGAGGAAAGAGCCGCAAGAACAAACGTGGCCAGTAATACCCCACCCAGTGTATGGTATTTGGGGTGTTCCGTTGGATATTGCGCCAGCGTTGGTTGATGTACCCCGGCACACCACCACAAAAAATGGGAGTTATTACCTTTACTACCAGAAAATGATTCATAACCGGAAATAGTGGTTTCCGGCGCGTCTGTTGGCTTCGCCATAGCGTTATTCAGTTAAGGAATCAAAAAAAGGTAGAAGTGGAACGACACAAATAACGACTATTTGAGCATAGTATTTCTTAAAGTTTTGGTAAGACGCAGAAATTTCCTGAATTGGTATTTTCGGTCTTATACTGTAAACTTGCAAGGACTGGATCTACTTTTTAAAACGATTTATTGATACATGGCTAAGAATTTATTGATAGTGGAGTCGCCGGCGAAAGCCAAAACCATTGAGAAAATCCTCGGGAAGGATTTTGAGGTGAAGAGCTGTTATGGCCATATCCGCGACCTGGAAAAGGGTGAAATGGGAATCGACATTAATAACCAGTACAAGCCTCGCTATATAGTTCCTGATGAGAAAGAAAAGGTGGTGAAGGAATTAAAACAACTGGCTAAAAAAAGTGATGAAGTATGGCTGGCAACGGATGAGGACCGTGAAGGAGAAGCCATCAGCTGGCATTTGTGTGAAGTACTCGGTTTAGATCCAGGCAGTACCAAGCGGATCGTTTTTCATGAAATCACCAAACCTGCTATTCAGAAAGCGGTTCAGTCGCCCCGTACAGTAAACATGAATCTGGTAAATGCCCAACAGGCGCGAAGGGTGCTCGACCGGATCGTGGGTTTTGAACTTAGTCCCGTTCTCTGGCGCAAAATGAGCATGGGTACTTCCCTGAGTGCCGGTCGGGTTCAATCAGTTGCGGTTCGGCTGATCGCAGAACGCGAACGCGAGATCAATGCCTTCAAGTCTCAGAGTCATTTCCGTATTGATGCCTTTTTTACGGCCAATGATCTGTCCAATAAACCGGTTCTTTTCAAGGCTGAGGGACAAAAATACAATGAGCAGGAGGATGCGGAGAAGTTCCTGGAATCCTGTAAGGGGGCCAGTTATACGGTAACAGATATCCAGGTGCGTCCGGGTAAGAAATCACCCGCTGCCCCGTTCACAACTTCCACCCTGCAACAGGAAGCCAGCCGTAAACTTGGTTATTCTGTCAGTAAGACAATGCTGTTGGCGCAGAAACTCTATGAAAGTGGTAATATCACTTATATGCGTACGGATAGTGTAAATCTGAGTGATACAGCCATGGATGGAATCCGTCAGCAGGTTACCGGGCAAT
>JAGKTB010000123.1:0-8555 GCA_018993145.1 Flavihumibacter sp. | reverse complement strand
CCAATCTCCCTTATGCCTGGTGTATCGTTGTTCTGTCCGCCACCCGGCAAATCAAACATTTCCGCAAAGGTTGTTTTGTGCATGCCCTTTCCACTCCATCCACTCACTTCCTGTGTACGCAAGGCCATTTCAGGAAACAACGCATTTATGAAAGTGGATTTACCCACACCGGAATGACCACTGATCAGGGTCGTTTTATTTTTAAGAAGCAGTTTCAATTCATCCAGTCCCTGCCTTTCTTTCACACTGGTCAAAAAAACTTTATAACCGATAGCCAGATACATTTCTTCCAGCTCGGCATATTTGTCAAGCTCCTTATCGCGATAAATATCTGCCTTATTGAAAACGATAATGGCTGGAATATGGTAAGCTTCCGCCGTACATAAAAAGCGATCGATAAATCCCTGGGAAGTGCGTGGTTCTTTTAGCGTGGCAAAGATAAGTGCCTGGTCCAGGTTGGATGCTACAATATGATGCTGTACTTTTTTATGCGGTGAAGTACGGGCAATATAATTTTCACGGTCATGTATAGCCGTAATTGTTACAGATTTTTCCAGTTCATTTTCCATTTCAACTTCTACCCAGTCGCCCACAGCAATAGGATTTGTGGAAGTGATTCCTTCGATCTTGAATACTCCCTTCGCCCGGCCATTAAAAGTTTGTCCGGCTTCATTTTTCAACTGGTACCAACTACCGGTAGATTTATACACCCTTGCCTTCATACATGCTGCTCTTACTGCGAAAGTACAGGTTTTGGCTTAGGGTAGTTTGCGGAAAATAGTAAGGCGAAGGATCCACTCCAGTGCCAGGAAAAGAAGGGCAGCAATGGCAAGAGGAAGAAAGCGATCCGTATACTGCCGAAGTGAGCTTACCTCAATGGTTGACTTCTCCAGTTCATCAATTTCTTTATACACATCTTTGAGTCCCTCATTATCAGATACCCGGAAGTATTTCCCGCCTGTTTCGTTGGCAATCTGGGTGAGAAGTTTTTCATCAATATTTACCTTTTCTCTTTGCATCACCACCCTGCCAGCTCCATCCTGAACAGGAATCGGAGCATAGCCTTCTGATCCCACACCAATGGTGTACACTTTAATCCCCAGGTTTTTAGCGATTTCCTTGGCAGTTACCGGTGGGATTTGTCCACCATTGTTCTCCCCGTCCGTCAGGAGGATTACGACTTTTGACTTGGAGGTACTCAGTCGCAGCCGGTCGGCACTGGTAGCAAGGCCTGATCCGATGGCAGTACCATCTTCCAGCAGTCCGCTTTGAATGCCATCAATCTGGGCCTTCAAAACATTCTTATCAGTGGTGAGTGGTACCATGGTAAAACTCTCGCCGGAAAAAATCACCACTCCTACTCTATCTGTTTTACGACTATCAACAAAATCAATTGCTACTGCCTTTGCAGCTTCCAGTCGGTTGGGACTGAAATCCTGTGCCAGCATGGAGCCACTGACATCCAATGTGAGAATGATATCAACTCCTTCGCCTTTCACACGCTCTTCATCAAAATGCGATTGAGGTCTTGCGATTGCGAGGATGATGCAGGCAAGGGAAAGAAGCCGCAAAATAAAAGGCAGGTGCTGGAAACGAACTTTCAGAGACCTGGTACGGTGGTTCCATCCGGTAGTGGAGACCAGCATGGTGCCTTTTTTACGACGGCCAGTTTTCCAATACCACCAGGCCAATGCCGGTATCAGCAGGAGTAACCAAAGCAGCCAGGGCCAGGCAAAATCAATGCTATGGAAATAATCGGCTATCAAGATCCCGGATTTTTATAATGAATTTCATCAATGATCGGCAAGGTTTTGCGGATTACATCATATGCCTCCTCCTGCTCAGCAGCAGATGGATTATATTTTGCAAACTTAACAGCATCGGTTAAACGCAGCGTTTGGGCAAGTTGCAATACCTGATCCCTTGAAAGATCCGATTGCACTTTCTGAACAAAACTTTCATTTCCGGCATTCGGAGCAGTAACCAGATTGCGATTTTTAAAATAGGTACGCAGGATATCATTCAGCCGGGTAAAATAAGTTTTTACATTGGCTGAAGAGCTGGCCGCTTTCAGTTCTTCCAGTTCCTTCATCGCCTGTTCCAGTGCGGAAAGCCGGGGCCCTTTAAACTCCGGTGTTACCGCGGCCTTCTTTTTATTACTGAGGAGCCAGACAAGTAATGCAATAGCAATCAGGGTTGCCGCAACCAGGATATAGTTAATATACAGCGAATCCGTTTCAGGCACTTCAACAATATCTTTCAGATCGTGGTAGGGTTGGTTGGGGTCAGCCGGACTGTAATCAACCATAATCGAAATTGAATCTGTCAGGTATCGGTTATTGCCAACCGTTAGTCCGAGTTGCGGAATCACCCACTGACCGGAATCAAAAGAAGTGATCGAAAGTATTTGTTTAAACAGTATGGTGCGTGCATTATTCTGCGTATCAATCTTATTCTTTGTGATAAAGGTGAAATGAGGAAGCGTATCCAGGTTAAACCAGCCCATGGGAGTACTCTGCGGAATCTCGACATCCAGGCGAAGCTGGATGGGTTCACCAATTAGTATTTTATTGCGGTCCACTGATGCCTGTACACGAACATCCTGGGCCTGCACAGAAAACAATCCGGCAACTGTTACTAACAACCATATAATCGTGATTTTTTTCAGCATGGTATCAGGCGCGTCCAATAAAGAATTTCTGTAACACTTTAACGTAATCTTCTTTGGTAGAGATATGCAGTAAATCACACCCTGCTTTGTTGAATACCTGTTTGGTCCATTCCGTGTGCTGGAAGAAAGCATCATGATGTGATTTGCGCACCAGGAAATCGGAGGTATCAATGGTGGTGATGGCGCCCGATTCTGCATCTTCCACATCCAGTAATCCAACATCCGGCAGGTTCATATCCATGGGATCATATACCTTGATGCCTACCACATCGTGTTTTTTTCCTGCAACCCGCAAAGCATCTGCAAAATCAGGATCAAGGAAATCACTCAACAGAAATACGATGCATTTCTGACGAGTGGTATTGTTTAGAAACTTCAATGCCTGTGTGAGATTGGTTCCTTTCTTTTTCCCTTCAAGAGTAAGTAGTTCACGTACAATAAACAAACCATGGTCGCGACCTTTTTTGGGAGGCACATAGAGCTCAATTCCTTCGTTGAAGAGAATCGCTCCAACTTTATCATTGTTGCTGATCGCGGAAAAAGATAACACAGCCCCGATTTCAGTAACCAGGTCTTTCTTGCGGGCATGCACGGTGCCAAATAAGGAGCTGGCACTAACATCCACCAGTAAGATCACTGTGAGTTCGCGCTCCTCTTCAAACAGCTTGCTGAAGGTGGCATTAAAACGAGCTGATACGTTCCAGTCAATAAACCGGATATCATCACCTGCATGGTACTCACGTACTTCCTTAAACGACATACCCCTGCCCTTAAAAGCAGAATGATATTCCCCGGTAAACAAATGCCGGGTCAAGCGCTTGCTTTTAATTTCAAGCTCTTTAACTTTTTTCAGTATGTCGGATGTTGTTAGCATTTAGCCTCCTTTGTTTCCTTCTTCCATTCCTCCTTCTTCCATTCCTCCCTCCTTACGGCACCTGCACCGCTCCCAAAATATCCTCTATCACCTGCTCCACATTTACATTCTCTGCCTCCGCTTCATACGTGAGTCCCAACCGATGCCTGAGTACATCTTTGGCAATCGCCTTCACATCTTCCGGAATCACGAATGCCCGTTTAGAAAGGTAGGCATGCGCTTTTGCCGCAAGGGCCAGGTTGATGCTCGCACGGGGAGAGCCACCATAGGAGATCAGCGGTTCCAGTTTTGCCAGGCCATATTCGGCGGGGCGGCGGGTTGCAAATACGATATCGATTATATATTGTTCAATTTTTTCATCCATATAGATCTGGCGCGTCAGATCCCTTGCTTCCACCAGTTCACTCATACTAACTACCTGTTGTATAACGGGTGGTCTTACTCCCTGCACCTGCTGGCGGATGATGAGTTGTTCCTCCTGGCGACTCGGATACCCCACCAACACTTTCATAATGAAACGGTCGACCTGTGCTTCTGGTAAGGGATAGGTTCCCTCCTGTTCCAGCGGGTTTTGGGTAGCCAGTACCAGGAAGGGTTCATCCAGTTTATAGGTTTGATCACCAATGGTTACCTGTCTTTCCTGCATGGCTTCCAACAGCGCACTCTGCACTTTGGCCGGAGCCCGGTTGATCTCATCTGCCAGTACGAAATTGGCAAAAATGGGTCCCCTCCGAACTACGAATTCATTTTTCTGCTGGTGGTAAATCATCGTTCCAATAACATCCGCAGGCAACAGATCCGGGGTAAACTGGATCCGGCTAAACTTTGCATGCACCGCTTGCGCCAGCGATTTGATGGTCAGGGTTTTTGCGAGCCCCGGTACCCCTTCCAGTAATACATGCCCATTGCTCAGGAGCCCGATCAATAACCTATCCAGCATATACTGCTGTCCTACGATTACCTGTCTTACCTCATCCCTTAACCGGTCGATAAAGGCTGCCTGATGGATGATTTTATCATTTAACTGCCTGATGTCATCAGATGTTGGCAACATATAGTAAATTTAAGTATGCAAAATACAACCTCAAGTTTAGCAATTCCTACGCCAATATCTGAAAATCAAGCATTAGGGAGAATATTTTTTTGCGAAAGCAATAAAAGGCCTAAAAAAAAGTTATTAATAGCAAAATCCAACCTTATGATAAAAAGCAGGTTCCCCAACATGCTTTTATTAGGCACTGTTCTGCTTGTCGCACTCTTCTCCTGTCAGAAGAGCAATGATGACGACGGACCAAAATCAAAATCAGCCCTTCTTACTGCCAGTTTATGGAAGATTTCTTCTGTAGGCGCGGATCTTGATAAGAATAATACGGTGGATTTACCTTATCCCCTGGAAAACTGTGAAAAAGACAATACACTGGAATTCAAAACAGATGGCACCGGCATCTCCAGGGAAGGAGCTACCAAGTGTGATCCTGCTGACCCTGATTCAGAAAATTTCACCTGGTCGTTAAAGAATAATGAAACCATTCTGAATATTGCTATTCCAGGTTCCTTTTTTTCAGGTGATGCTACAATCATCACCTTGAATGAAACCACTATGGAAGCCTATCTGGATATTACAGATCCGGACACCGGCACCCAGGTAAGAATCATTTTCAAACTCATCCATTAATAAGAACTACTGTTCCATATTTTTTTATCTGCTGATTTCATAAACAAGCCCCCGTATTTCCATATGGGGGCTATATTTTTCACCCCTTTTAACTAAGGTATTTTCCTACGATTGGCATCCTTCTGCCCACTCCAAATGCTTTCGCACTAACCCGGATAATCGGACAAAACTGATTGCGTTTGTATTCATTGGTGTTCACCAGTTTTAATACCCGCTGAACAAGACTATCGTCGATGCCCATACGAATAATATCATCTGGACTTTTTCTGCGTTCAATATACTGATACAATACTTTATCCAGTATTTCATATTCAGGCAGACTATCGCTATCTTTTTGTCCCGGGCGCAATTCTGCAGAGGGTGGCTTCACCAGGATATTGTTTGGTATGATTTCCTTCTTCCGATTGATGAATTTAGCCAGGGCAAATACCTGCATCTTATACACATCTCCCAATACACTTAGTCCGCCTGCCATATCTCCATAGAGGGTGCCATAACCGGTAGCCAGCTCACTCTTATTGGAAGTATTCAGTAAGATATATCCAAACTTATTTGAGATGGCCATTACGAGGTTCCCTCTTGTTCGGCTTTGAATATTTTCTTCGGCTATACCAAAGGGTAAGTCGCCAAATACCGGTGCAAGCGATTCCAGAAAAGCATCAAAGACCGGTTTGATTGGAATGATATCATAGGGATTTCCCAAATTCTGACTCAATGCAACTGCATCGTTCACTGAATGATCCGTTGAGAATTGAGATGGCATCAGGATAGCCCGCACATTATCCTTACCCAGTGCCTCGCAGGCAAGTGCCAGGGTAACTGCACTGTCAATACCACCACTGCTTCCAAGAATCGCTTTTTTAAATCCCATCTTGCTGAAGTAATCGCGTATGCCCAGTATCAGGGCATCATGTATCTGACGAATATTGTTTTCTGCAGTCAGGTAGTTGATAATTTTTTCCGGGTCCTCAATTTTTGAAACCCGCATATCCTTATCCAGCAAACGAACTACTTCATCAGGAGTTTTCTGTAGCTTATTCATTTTTTCCAGATCCACTACCAACAGATCCTCCTCAAAGTATTTCCCTTCTTTTACCATTTCACCGGATGCTGCATACACCAGGCTTCCACCATCAAAAACGATCTCGGTTTGTGAACCCACACAGTTCACATAAAACATAGGCAATTGATACCTGCGAATATTTGCTTTCACCACTTCCTTACGATCTTCATCATGATCGTAATCAAAGGGCGATGCTGATATATTGATCATCAGATCAGGCTGCTGCCGGATTAACTGATCCATCGGACAAACCCGGTAGAGCGGATTCTCACTAAGCGCCCACATATCTTCGCAAATTGTCAGTGCAATTTTTTTTCCTTTAAACTCAAGCACATTCCATTCAAAGGCCGGTTCAAAATAGCGGTATTCATCAAATACATCATAGGTTGGCAAACAGGTTTTATATACCACTCCCTGCACTTTTCCCTGGTACAATAACCAGGCTGCATTAAAGAGATCTTTTCCTTCTTTAGCCGGATTACGTGCCGGACTCCCAATAATCACTCCAATATCAACACTCTCTTTTGCGATGGTTTCCACCGCAGCATAACACTGGTTGATAAAATCATCAAACTCAAGAAAATCACGTGGTGGATAACCACATACACATAATTCTGAAAACACAACCAGATCTGCCCCCTGTTTGCGGGCTTCCCCGATGGCCTCTAGGATCTTTTTGGTATTCGAGTTAAAATTGCCAATATGGTAGTTTTGCTGTGCCAGTGCTATCTTCATCGGATTCAATATTTTTGCCACTTGGTAGATCGTACGAATGTACGTCATACAACAAAACCCATACGCAAACGTTTTTTGCCCATGAAATTCAGCAAACTGTTCCATGCAGGAATGATCTTCCTGGCAGCCTGTTCCAATAATGAGCATCGCCCTGATATCAGTGGTATCAAGGTAAACACAACAATCGAGCGATTCGACCTGGATTATTTTTCACTGGATTCGAACCGGCTGCAGGAAGGGATGAAAACCCTGGTTTCAAAATATCCATATTTCATCAATGATTTTACGGCCAATATTTTGGGAGCCGGACCGGTTTCTGATTCCAACCAGGTATTACCTATTATCAACCGGCAATTCTTTACCACCTATTACCCGGTTGCCGAGATCATTAAAAAGGACCTGAAAGAGCTTGGTAATACAGAAAAAGAATTGAACAATGGGTTTCGCTATCTGACCTATTATTTTCCGGATTATAAAATGCCCAGGCTGATTGCCTACCTGGGTCCCTTTGATGCGCCAGGTATTGCACTTACTGATAGTGCTATCGCGATTGGGCTGCAATTGTATGCAGGAAAGGATTTCCCTTTTTATACATCACAACAGGGACAGGAACTGTTCCCCTCCTATATTTCCAGGCGGTTTGAAAAAGAATACATTCCCGTGAATGTGATGAAAGCAGTGCTGCTGGATCTATATCCGGATCGTTCAACCGGTTTTCCATTACTCGAAAAGATGATTGAGCAGGGCAAGTACTGGTGGTTAACCAAACAGGTTCTTCCGGATGCAGCAGACAGCCTGGTTACCGGTTTTACAAAATCCCAGCTGGAGTTCTGCGAAAAAAATGAGGGCCTGATCTGGAATATGTTTTTACAAAGTGAATTTCTCTATAGCACAGATCCCTCCATTCAGAAATTATACATAGGTGAAGGGCCGGGTACCCAGGGATTACCACCTGCTGCTCCGGGAAATATCGGGCAATGGATTGGCATGCGCATTGTCAAAGCGTATGCTGACCAACAAGACAAATCCATTCAGCCGCGCAAGCTGATGCAATTATCACCCAGAGAAATTTTAGATGGATCGAAATACAAGCCCCGTTAATTAACAGCTCAGGGTTTTTCTCCCAGTGCTTTCATCATCCTGAAATGGGAAATCATGGAAGCTGTCATAGTTGGATAGGTGTGATAGGGTAATCCATGTTCCTGGCAGGTTTCCTGAACTATTTTACTCAGTGCGGGATAATGAACATGGCTGATACGTGGAAAGAGGTGGTGCTCCACCTGGTAATTCAATCCACCTACAAACCAGTTTACAAAAAGATTATCCGGTGCGAAGTTGGCAGTGGTCCGAACCTGGTGCTCTGCCCAGGCATTTTCAATTTGCGTTACTTCCCCATGAGCAGCTTCAAATTCAGTATGCTCCACCACATGCGCGAGTTGAAAAACAAGGGCAAGCGTCAATCCCATAACCAGGTGCATGGCGGTAAATCCAAGGGCCCATGGACCCCAACCCACCAGGTAAACCGGAATGGCAACAT
>JAGKTB010000122.1:0-5712 GCA_018993145.1 Flavihumibacter sp. | reverse complement strand
CTTATAATCTTCCTGAACCATTAAAACTATCCTTTGATCTAAGAGGGCTGAAGGTTAAGCATGCCCTCTTGCAGCTGTTCCTGGACGATTTTCAACCCGCCACTTACCATTCCAAATTTCAGGTCTGGATCAACGACCGGGAAGCCGTCTGGATCAGCAGTTACCTCAATGAGCTGAAACAGGGTGGACCTATTGGTAAACTATTATCTCTTCAGGTATTACCGGAATTCCTGAAAGAGGTAGAAACCGGCAAACTCACCATCCGGATTGATGGTCCGGCTACCAATTCAGGTGATGGTTTTGGGGTGGATTTTATCCGTCTGTTAGTGAATCCCAAATCCATTCCTGTTTCTGCTCTTGCAGGTAAAGTGATAAATGCCAAAACCAAAGCGCCTGTCGAGCAAGCCATGGTAAAAGTTTCAGGAGGCCGTGAGGTTCAAACCGGTACTGAAGGACTATTTCAGCTCAGTGATGTACCGATGGGTATGGTAGTGATTCAGGCTGCTGCGGCAGGATATAAAAATAATAAACTGGTGGAAACACTGGATGCAAAGCCTTTGGAGAGCCTGGTAATCAAACTCGAACCTGAAACACAGGATAACCTTGCAGCTGAATTGGAAGAGAAAGGGAAACTCGACCTGTATGGAATCTATTTTGATACCGACAAAGCTATACTGAAGCCAGAATCGGAAAAAACCCTGCAACAGGTTCTCGCAATCATTCGGCAACATCCTGATTGGAAACTGGAAATAGGAGGGCATACGGATGCTGAAGGAAATCCTGATTATAACATCGAACTATCTGAAAAACGGGCAAACGCGGTAGTAGACTGGCTGAAAAAATCATCAGCTACATCAAAACTTGAAGCTAAGGGTTATGGAGCTACCCAGCCGGTTGCAGATAATTCAACAGTTACCGGAAGAGCATTAAACAGACGCGTAGAGATTAAACTTTTAAAATAACAAGTATGTATAAACGAATTTTGGTAGCCTTGCTTATTGGTTCTATTGGTTGCGGAGAGGCTGAAGACAAACTTAGGGAAGAATCGCCTGTTACTTCTTCAGCAGCTGGCTCTGAAAAAAGTACATCAACAGCAAAGGATCAGCCCAATGAAAATTGCTCCTTTTTATTTCCTTCCGGACTTCAGAAGGAATTGGCTGCACAAAATCTTCAGGTTGATTTTGCTATTCAGACCGATAAAGTATGTGATCAGCGATACGAGAACAGGAAGACTAAGGCCGTATTGTGGATCAACCTGGAAAAATTTGAAGATACCGCTCAGTTGAAACGAATCATGATGAGCCTCGCCCAGATGCCGGGTTATCTTGGCCTGATCGATGCAGGTGATGGCGGAACACTGTTTCATGAAACAACCAATAAATCAGAGATCATCCGGGCCGCTTTTCGTGCCGGCCCGTATAAGTGCATTATTCAATCCTCAATTCCAGAGAATGGTAAACCTATTGATGGAATACTCTTCAGCGAAGTCGAAATCCGGCAACTCGCAATGGATTGGGGTACTCAACTCAAACAACTCTAACCATGAAAAATATCCTGCTGACTACCTGCTTTTTGGCACTTTGTTGCGGTATAGTATCAGAAGCCATTGCCCAGCCATTTACACTGGACAAAAAGCTGAAAGTGGTAAAACTCCAGCTCGAAAATCAAAAAGACTGGAAAGGGGCAAAAGGCATTGCAGGCGTGGGGAAACTTTCCCCGAAAGGTGAATTTTTTTATGTGAAAGGAGCTTCCATGTTTCAGCCGATTGATGTTTTCCTGGTGGGACCGGATGGTAAAAACGCCCGAATGGAAATTGTCAAAAACAATTGGGAGGATATAGAGCTGAAAGGTTCGACAACCGATGCACCTGATGGTATTGCCAATCTCAAATTAAGATCCTATGGTGATTTTGGTATTCGGGTGTATTCCGATACAGATGAAGGAGATTATCAGTTGGTGGTTTATGCCAGTCCGGAAGTAAAAAACAACCTGCCATCTCCTTTTGTAAAGATGGAGGGTGCAAAGGAAAGTGCCAGCTCAAAAAAATCAGCAGCTGCCGGTGAAGAAAAACCGAAAACAGAGGATACGGATGGACAAAGCAATATTATATGGATTGCAGGTGGAATCATTGCGGTATTAGTGGTTATAATCCTGATTTTGCTGAAAAATAAAAAAGGGAAGACGCTCATCCTCCTTGCACCTATCTCCATTTTATTGCAACCGACTCCTTTGTTCGCACAAAGCTGGCAGATGCAAAAGCATCTTTCGCAGATCAAGGAAATAATGGAAAGCAAGAATGCTGAAAACATACTGAAAAAGCTGAAGGAGCTGAAAGAGCAGGGAGTTTCTATCAAGGAACTACTGGAAGCGTACACGGGTATCGGCGATTGTATGGATCTTCCTATGCCTCCGGGCATGCCTTCCATTCCCAGTTTTTGTGCGGAGGAGGAAGAGGGGGCAGCGAGTACCGTTAGTGATTCGCGCGGTGATTGTGCCCGATGTTTTGTCGAAGCAAGAGGGGAGTTTGAAAAAGTGCGGTATAACCTGGAGCAGCTTCGGGTCATTTACAAATGCACAAAAGATTTTTCAAAAAAAGCCATTGCCTTTGGCGATAACACATCTGGTATACACGCCGTTTCCGGCCTGGCCTGGCAGGCACAGAAAGTTAAGATTGAAGGCAGTGTGAAGGATATGGAAAAGGCCTACGATTTGAAATACACGGAACTTATTGGAAAACTACAGGAAAGTCTGATTGCACTCGCTGTTTGTGAAGAACAATTTGGCACGCCCGACTGGTATGATCGCTATGGTTATATGTTCTATGAATTCGTAAAGGAAAAATATAAACGTAGCGGCGAATAACTAAAATAAAACCTGCATATGAAAAATAGTTTCCTGTTTCTTTTACTATTTTCTTCTTTTTTGGCTCATGCTCAAAAAGATAAAGACAAAACAAAAAGTATTAAAAACCCTGTTGAGAGAAAAGTTGTAAAGGATATTTCAAGAGGTCCAGCTGATTTTGATCTTGGATTAATGGACAATCTTAAGTTTGACTTTGTTAAAGCTGAGTATAAGGAGCTAAAGAAAAAACACCTGGAATCTTTTGGTTCCAACTATGAATCGCAACTAGGGAAAAAAGCTTTGTTTGCAGAAGAATTGAAAGTTCGTATTGCAGTAGATAACCTGGGTACAGAAACCTGGGCTTTCCGCAATTGCATCATGAATGCTTCCATTCTGGAGGGGTTTTATGATTTCACCAAAAAAACAACCATCAACCGGACTAAAATCTGGCATTTTGATACACGCTTGACCATGGATTATTCGCTGGAATCCGGAAAACTGGCGGAGGTTTGGATCCCCATCAAAGGAAAGGAAACCAATAAAGAGGTTTTTGTACGATATCCCATGCCAATACCGGGACTACGGGGTATTCAGAAAGTTGCAGCCCAAACCGGTAATAAGGAAATCTTTCTTGTACCAGGCTTGTGGTACACCCTCCGGGTAGAGTTATCGCAACATGAGCAGGATAAAAACATTCGGAACAATGCTGTCTTTATGAATTTTATCATTGACAAGAGCGGAAAGATAACTGATAGCAAAGGGCCTTTTGTTATTCCAGGCAATAAAGCCGGGGCGGGTGTTTCTGTCACAACCGGAGACTAAGCAGCTGAATATTTCGTAATTTGTGGGTTGCTTATTTTCTATGTTATCCATTTCTTCTTTAGCATTTAAAATTGAAACTGCTGCCAGGGCGCTCCTGGTGCTCATTTCCTGTCTTGTATTGTTTACCCTGGTACAGGATTATCTGTATGCATCGTTTAGGGGTAGTGGATACTACATAGAGGAATCTCTGTTATTCAGTAGTTTCTGGCTGTTTTTTATCCCCCTATGGTGGATGCAATGGAAATGGTTTCAATATAATGAGAAGGTATCCAAAACCCGGATGCTCATTGCCTTATTAGTACCAATACTACTGCATCTGCTTATTTATGCAGTGTTTATCAGCTTGTTTTCGGGATTGTTTTTCAATCATCAATTTGAATTAAAACAAACTTTCTGGTTCGGACTGACTGAATACCTGTATGTGCTGCTGGGATTTTACCTGGCACCTATTTTTTTGCATCGCTGGTATCCCAAAAGTGAATCTGTAATCGAGGAAAAACAGGTTTCATCTGTTCAACAATCCAACCCAATACGTCAGTTACTGGTGGCGGATGGTAACCGGAAAGTCGTTGTTACGGTAACTGATTTGATTTACCTGGAAGCCAGCAGTCCCTATGTGATGCTGTACCTGGAGAATAAAAAACTCCTTCACCGCGAAACCCTGAAAGGCCTGGAGGCGCAGTTGGATCCAGTGGAATTTGTCCGGGTACATAAATCCTGCATCGTCAACTGTAAAAAAATTCAGGCAGTTCGCTCCAGGGGCAATGGTGATTATGAGCTGGAGCTGGTTACCGGGACAGTCATCCGGCTGAGTAGAAATTATGTTTCCGAATTCAGAAAGGTTTTCCAGCAGTTCGGGCCTCAGGTTACCCATATTTTCACACAGGATAGCTGATTAGATTTGTTATTGAGTGCAGGACAGCGCTTTTTTGCTGAAAAACGCAACTATGATTTTTTCAGTACCTCTTTCCCGGATTTTGTTATCGTTGGCAATAGTGCTGTTGGGCAGTCTTGTTTCCTGTAAAGGACAGCCAGCTTCGACACAGATACAGACCAATTCACAAGGAAAGATTGGCGGTTCCTGCGAAGGCTGCGAACTCATTTTTATAGGTATGCCACCCCAAATTGATGCGGTAGATACCAGTGCCGGATGGTTTGAAAAAGGACAGCGCTTGTTGATTGCCGGCACCATTTACCAGGCCGATGGTGTAACTCCTGCCCCGGGCGTGATCCTCTATTACTGGCAAACGGATGCCACTGGTTTATATGCCCCTGCTGCCGGACAGGATCAACGCACCCTTCCACATGGTCATATCAGGGGTTGGGTAAAAACAGATGAAAATGGGCGGTATGAGATCTATACCATCCGTCCAGGTGCTTATCCGACAGAACCAATGCCTGCCCATGTTCATTTTTTTCTGCTGGAACCAGGGGCGAATGAAGCGTATTACACCGAAGATTTGAATTTTGATGACGATCCCCTGCTGATTGAACATCTGAAAAAATATCCACCTGAAAACCGGGGTGGTTCCGGTATAGCCAGAATCCTGCTTCGGGATGGAATCCAGGTTGCGGAACATGATATCAGATTGGGATTAAACATTCCCAATCATCCAGCCGCTGCCCGAACGGAATCTGGTTTGGCTGTCGGTGAAGACCAGCCCTCCTTTATTCCTTTTCATGCTTATGGTCCAGATAAAGGTACAAGAACCTGCCCCGTTTGTAAATATGGACGCTATCATGGACTGCTTTATTTTGTGGGGAATCGTCCGAATTGGCAAGCAATCCGATCCTGGCTAACTTTTCTTGAAAAAGAATCGGCCATCCGCCAGCAATACCTGAAAGTCTATTTCATTTATGCAAATGAACAGGACTATTCAAAAGCTGCACGGGAAAGGGAACTGGAAAGTCTGGGCAGAGAACTGGGCATACAACGTGTGGCTTTAACCTTTGCTCCTTCTGTTCTGGATGAAAAAACTGAACTGCATCTCAACAAAATCGATGCAACTACGGAAGGCGTATTTGTTATTTACCGCCATCGCCGGATCG
>JAGKTB010000121.1:0-6262 GCA_018993145.1 Flavihumibacter sp. | reverse complement strand
GTGAAACGTGAGATGTGAGATGTGAAAGGGTGAAAAGTGAAAGGTAAAAGTTGCAGTCTGATTTTTTATGAATCTGTAAGTTTTGTGAGAAGACGGATGGCTTCAACGGCGGGTTTGGGGTCGTGGGCGCGGAGAATGCTAGCGCCTTTTTTCAGTGCAACCGTATTGAGCACAGTGGTCCCATTCAGGGCTTCGTCGGCAGTTATGCCAAGGGGTTTTAGTGATCATTGATTTACGGGAAAGACCTGCCAGCAATGGAAGTTCAAATACCTGCAATTCCTGCATTCTGTTCAATAATTGAAAATTGTGTTCACGCGTTTTAGCGAAACCAAAACCGGGGTCCAGGATCAGATCTTTAATTCCTGCTGCTCTGCAGGCTGCGATGCGCTGACTAAAAAAATCAGTTATTTCCAGCAGTAGATCATTATAATTAGCCAGCGATTGCATGGTTTGAGGACTTCCCTTCATGTGCATTCCGATATAAGGAAGCCCGCTTTTAGCCACTACCGAAATCATTTCAGCATCCAGCATGCCAAAACTGATATCATTGATCAGGTGTACACCTGCTTCATAAGCCTGTTGTGCAACGGAAGCGTGAAAGGTATCTACTGAAAAATAGGCCTGGGGAAAATGTTCTGTGAGGGTAGGTAAAACTGGAGCCAGTCTTGTCCATTCATCATCGGCTGTTAAATAGTTACTACCTGGTCGAGTACTCTGTGCCCCAATATCCAATATAACTGCACCTGCTGTCAATAATTGTTCTGCTTTAAACAATACAGCATCCCGCTGAGCGGATCGGCTGCCGGCATAGAAGGAATCCGGTGTAAGATTAATGATGCCCATTACAACAGGCTGATCCAATACCAGTAAACGTCCTCGGCAATTCAGGGTATACATGCTCGTGAATCCTTATTTTTGAACGATAAAGATGAACATTTTATTCGAACCCATGTCCAATACAACAGCACAGTACAACGAAGTGATCGGGGAATGCAAAGAGATATTTATTCATAAAACCCGCGACTACGGTACTTCTTGGCGGGTTTACCGTCCGATTTCAGTTGTTGACCAGATCTTCATAAAGGCCAAACGGATTCGCACCATCCAGGAAAATAAAAAACAACTGGTAGGCGATAGCATCCAGTCGGAATTTATGGGGATACTGAACTATGCTGTAATCGGACTTATGCAATTGCAACTGGCCGGAGATCCGGAAGAAAATCTGGCTGCTGAAAGAGTAACTGAACTTTACGATGACCAGGTGAACCGGGCGCGTTCCCTTATGGCACAGAAGAATCACGATTATGGAGAAGCATGGAGAGATATGAGTCAGGAAAGTTTTACGGATCTTATCCTGGCCAAATTGATGCGAATCCGGCAGATTCTGGCAAACGACGGACAAACCATTATCAGCGAAGGCATTGATGCCAATTATCTCGATATCTTCAATTATGCAGCATTTGCACTGATCCTTTTAAAGGAAGGAAAAAACTAAGAAATTATGAAACTCATCCTAACGATTACCCGATATATTGTCGGACTCCTGTTTATATTTTCTGGATTGGTAAAAGCCAATGATCCACTCGGTCTAAGTTATAAAATGCAGGAGTTTTTTGAAGTATGGGGGCTGCATCAGTTGAATGATTTCACGCTTGCCTTTTCCGTATTAATGATCGCTTTTGAGATCATTGCCGGGGTAGCGGTCATCATAGGTTGGCAGATGCGGTTATTCAGCTGGCTTCTTTTATTATTGATTATTTTCTTTACCTTCTTAACCGGATACGCCCTCTTCTCCGGAAAGATCAAAACCTGTGGCTGTTTTGGCGATTGCATCCCGCTGACTGCAGATCAGTCCTTTATTAAAGACCTGCTGCTGCTGGGGCTTATTTTATTGCTTTTTGTATACAGGAACCGGATTGTCACGGCGATGAGTACCCGAAATTCAATTATCGCTTTAGCCATCACCACTATTTTCAGTTTTGGCCTGCAGTGGTATGTCTTGAATTATCTTCCAATTGTGGATTGCCTGCCCTATAAAAAAGGTGTCCGGATTGAACAACAGATGAAAATACCGGCAGGTGCCATTCCAGATAGTACGGTCATAACGTTTGTATACAATAAAGGAGGAAAAGAAGTCGAATTTACAGCAGACCAGTTTCCGGATGATTTTGATGAGTCCGTTTATAGTTTTGTGCGCAGATATGATAAACTGGTTCGTAAAGGGAATGCAGAACCAAAAATTAAGGACTTTGTACTGCTTGCGCCCAGCGGGGCTGATACCACCAGCGCCATTATCAATCAACCGGGTGAAATGTACTGGCTGTTTATTCAGGCATTGAATGAAACCGATAAACCCGCTATCCTGGAACAATTGATTAAGTTGAAAAAGGACACGGAAAAGACGGGGAAACCAGTATATCTGATCACATCCCTTGCGGGAGAGGTAGAGCCCTTGCTTGCCACGGTGGAAACACCGGTTTTACTGCTTCGTTGTGATGCTGTGGCAGTGAAAACAGCCGCCCGTTATCCGGTAACACTATATGTTTTACAGGATGGAGTTGTAAAGAAGAAGAGGGCTGTGAGGTGAGTATGGAAGATGGAGGAAAGGAGGAAAGGAGGAAAGGAGACAGGAAACGGGAGATGTTCAGATATATAATACATAAAATGCTTTATGGGGTTGCGGTGCTGCTGGGAGTAGTAGTGCTGGTCTTTTTCCTGTTCCAGGGATTTGGAGATCCTTCGCGTCTTGTAATGGGACAAAGAGCCGATCAGGCTACCCAGGAAAATATTCGCCGTGATCTGTACCTGGATCAACCTAAATGGAAACAATTCCTGGGATATCTGAATGATGTTTCTCCAATTGGATTACATACAGAGGAGGAAATTCAGCGGAAGAGGTTGAAAGGAGTTTTCCTGGATATCGGATCCCGCCAACTTGGGTTGAAACGACCTTACTTGCGTACCTCTTATCAGAGCAGGAGAGAAGTTGGCACCATCATAGCGGAAGCCTTGCCAGGTACCCTGATGCTGGCAGTTGCTGCCATGTTTTTTGCAACGGCGGCAGGAATTTCCCTGGGTGTCTTAGCTGCTCTAAAAAAAGGTACCTGGCTCGATACTACCACAATTTTTACCAGTATTCTGGGAATTTCAGCACCGTCTTTTTTCATGGCGATCGCTATAGCCTATTTATTTGGTTTTGTCTGGAGCCAATATACCGGTCTGCATATGACCGGTTCCTGGTTTGACCTGGATACCGAAACCGGTAAGCCTTATTTAAGTCTGGCAAACCTTATACTTCCAGCCCTGACGCTAGGTATTCGTCCCCTGGCAATTATCGCCCAGCTAACCAGGGCCTCTTTACTGGATGTTCTGGAAGCGGACTTTATTCGTACTGCCCGTGCAAAGGGACTTTCCGAACGAAAAATTATCTGGAAACATGGGCTGCGCAACGCATTGAACCCTGTATTAACAGCAATCACCGGCTGGTTCGCGGAATTGCTTGCCGGAGCCTTTTTTGTTGAATACATTTTCGGATGGAAAGGATTGGGAAAACTGACGGTGGATGCCCTTGAAAAACTCGATTTTCCTGTTGTAATGGGTGCAGTACTGGTATCCGCAGCTTTTTTTGTATTGGTGAATATCCTCGCAGATCTGCTCTATGGATGGGTGGACCCCAGAGCCCGTATCAGCTAAACTTATTGAATGATTACTTCCTTGATGATCTTTTCACCCAAGGCTTCATTTACCCTGTTGATAATATGTTCTTTTTGAAACAGTAATTCCTGTTTGAGGGGCGCTACCGAGGTACTGATATAAAGCTTGTCGCCATAGATCTTAATACTTTCTGTATACCGCGCTACCGTTTTGCCCATGATCTGTTCCCACACATCCGTTATCTGCAACGCCTGCACAGAACCTTTTAACCGGCTCTTTTGCAAGAACTGCTGAATAGCTTCTCCCAATGAAAATTCACCCATGAAGCAAAGATAGGTTTCGAACCGATTCGGCAAGCGATATAACCCATTCAGCTAAATATGTAAAATTTACACAATTCAACTAGTTGTTGATGCAACTAATCAGAAACTAGTCGCATCTTTGTGGTGTTAGTGGTCCCGTTTTTATATCCAACCTGTAGAAGTAAGAAGTAGGAATTGTGAATTTAGAAGTAGGAAATATTATTTCTGGTTAGTGGCAGAAGGGTTTGGCAGGGAGGGAATGGTAGGTGAAAAGTGAAACGTCAGATTTGAGACAATGTGATCCCTCCTCTTGCCAAACAATCCAAAGAGAACCAAATTCCTGTATCCCGATTTCAAATGGAAATCCGTACCCAATTTTTTACCTGTCTGCAAAGTGTTTTTTCATTTCCGGCCAGAAATTCAGCAATACTTCACTATTCAGTACATCTTATTTCCTGAAACTCTGTACCCAACCGATCAAAACTTTCCTTTAAGCGTTCAGAATGGGTATCCGTTACGAATACCTGACCATCGTTTGCCAGGCATACCTCCTGTAAAAGGTTGTGCATCCGTTCCGCATCCAGTTTTTCAAATACATCATCCAGCAGCAGGAGAGGGGCAAACCCCTTTTTCTCCTTCAATAACTGAAACTCTGCCAGTTTCAGGGAAAAGAGCAGGCTTTTACGCTGTCCCTGGGAGGCCGTTTGGCGAAAAGGCTGGTCGCCCAGCAACATGAGGATATCGTCGCGATGAATACCGGCCTGTGTTCTGCCACTGGCAAGGTCCCGCTGGCGGTTCATTTTCAGCAGCTCCGCCATTGAACCTGACTGAAGCGGGCTCTCATATTTTAAATTAAGTGCATACCGGTTGCCAGCAATGGAGCCATATCGTTCCATGGAGCGTGTTAGCAAATCAGTGCAGTAGAGGCTTCTCTTTTCAAATACATACTGAGCCGGCTGAACCAATTGCTGGTCAAGGATTTCCAGTAATTCGGGCTGTTGTCTTCCTGATTCCAGCTGTTGTTTTAAGAGGCTGTTACGTTGCTGCAGCACTTTATTGTATTTCATGAGTTCCTGCAGATATACAGCGTCGACCTGGGACAGCAGGGCATCCAAAAATCTCCGTCTTTCTTCACTTCCTTCCAGTATGATCTGAACATCATCCGGGGCAATGAAAACAGCCGGAAACTGACCAATATGATCGGATAAGCGATCATAGGGCTGCCCATCTATTGAAAAAGTTTTTTTCCCGGTTTCCCGGATCACACCCGTTACCTCAATGCTTTTACCATCGCGAATGAATTTTCCTGCTACTCTTACTCCCTGGGCACCGTGCAGTACCAGGCTGGCATCGGAACGCTGAAAATAACTCTTTGTAAAACAAAGAAAATAGATAGCATCCAGCAGGTTGGTCTTACCAATCCCGTTTCTTCCGCTGATCGCAATGATACGATCCTGGAAGGCCCATTGTGCCATTCCATAGTTTTTAAACTGATAGACCGATATGGATTCCAGGTGCAGCAAGATGGATGCAATATTACACCCTTTAACTGCTTGGTTAGCTGAATTTTCCCTTATCTTTGCCCGTCTCAAAACTTAACAAGTGGCAACAAAATTTTCAAAGGAGACCTATCTCTACTGGTATGAGCTGATGCAGCTGATCCGCCAGTTTGAACTGAAGGCTGAAGAGAAATACAAAATGGAAGGAAAAATCCGCGGTTTCTTCCATGCTTATGTTGGGCAGGAAGCAATTGCTGCCGGATGTATGACCGCTACAAAGGCAGAGGATGCCTTCATCACCGCTTATCGTGATCATGGTCTGGCTCTTGCCAAAGGTATCAGTGCCAAAGCCTGTATGGCCGAACTCTATGGAAAAGCCACTGGTTGTGCCAAAGGAAAAGGTGGTTCCATGCACTTCTTCGGTGTAAAGGAACGCTTCTTCGGCGGACATGGTATTGTGGGTGCACAGATCGGAACAGGTGCCGGTATCGCCTTTGCTGAAAAATACAAAGGGACGGATGCGGTTTGCCTTACATTCTTTGGAGATGGAGCTGCCCGCCAGGGTATCCTGCATGAAACATTTAACCTGGCCATGCTTTGGAAAATTCCGGTGATTTTCATCTGTGAAAACAATAATTATGCGATGGGTACCTCTGTGGAGCGTACTTCCAACGTACATGATATCTACAAACTGGCGGATGCCTACGAAATGCCGGCTGATTCTATCGACGGTATGAGCCCGGAAGCTGTACACGAAAGTGTTGCCAGAGCGGTTAAGCGTGCCCGTGAGGGTGACGGTCCAACCCT
>JAGKTB010000120.1:0-3923 GCA_018993145.1 Flavihumibacter sp. | reverse complement strand
CTTCCGATCTAGAAAAGAAGGGATGTATGCCAGTGTGGAAGAAATTGGCCATATAATAAGGGACGCGAATGGCAAACCTGTGAGAATGGTTGGACTTATGCGCGATACCACTGAAACCAAAGAACTGCAGAAATTGCTGGATAACGCTTCCAAACTGGCACTTGTTGGGGGCTGGGAATTAAATTTTAGCCATATTGATAAGCCTGCATTTACCTGCTCTGAAATAGCCCGGAAAATTCTGGAAACCGGACCCATATTTTCTCCTAGTTGGCAAGACTTCCTGAATTTGGCAGTAGGTCCATCAAAGGAACAACTCAGGCAGGCTGTAGATAACTTAGTGCTGTATGCACTTGAATTTGATCTTGAACTTCCCGTAACAACCTATACAGGTAATAAAAAATGGATCAGGATAATTGGACACGCTGAATGGATTTACAATAAATGCAACAAGATATATGGCAGTATCCAGGACATTCATCATAAAAAGACAAATGAACTGGAACTTTCAAGAAAGAACCGGTTACTGGACACCTTATCGATAATAATCAGTGGTTTTTTGCAGGTTGAAGACTGGACAACCATACTACCTGGAATCTTTGAAATAACCGGACAAACAGCGGAGGTTGACAGGGTGTATTATTTTGAATTGCACCAGGATACACAAACTGGCAACATACTTTCAAGTCAGCGTTACGAATGGACCAGGGATGATATATCAAAAGAAATTGACAATCCTTACCTTCAACTTGTACCAGTACAGAATTATCCAGGATTTTTTGATCCATTATTGAACGGATCTCCGGTGCAACTGGTAACAGCAAAAGTGAAGGATGCAGATCTTCATTGGATCCTGGAAAATCAGCAGATCAAATCCTGCCTGGCATTACCGGTAATGGTAGAGAATCAATGTGTGGGCCTGATTGGTTTCGATGCCTGCAGGGAAGAACGTTTTTGGGAAGAATCTGAAATCAGTTTTCTTACCAATGTTACGGTTAATCTGGCAGCTGCTATTCAGCGCAAAAACAATCAGTTACAATTGGAGCATGCGCTGTTTGAAAGGAATACGATTTTAGAAAGTATTGGTGACGGATTTTGTGCCATTAGCCAGGAAGGGAAAATAACTTATTGGAATAAACAGGCGGAGTCAATTTTCAATCTTCCAAGACAGCAGGTTGAAAAAAGAACGGCAGCAAGTGTACTGGCTGAAGCCTTGCAGTTACAGGAAACGGATATACTGCTTCACAGTTTTTACAGCAGGGAAAAAAAGTCCATAGAAATTCATAAAGAGTCCACTAACCAGTGGTTTGATATTGAAATTTATCCTGCTGGTAATGGTAATTCAGTTTTTATCCGTGACATTACCAATCGCAAAATAGCTGAAGCCCAAATTCAGCAATCAAATGAACGATTTGAAATAATCACCAGGGCAACGAATGATGCAATCTGGGATTATGATGTAGAAAAAGATAAATTATTCTGGGGGCAGGGGTTTTATTCCTTATTTGGATACAATCCCCATGAAATCAAACCAAATTTCCCACTCCTGATAAGCCTGATTCATCCTGACGACCGGGAACAGGTAGTTGCAAAGATTCAGGGTTATATGAGTGGAAGCATTGCTTCAGAAACCTGGGATGAAGAATACCGGTTTTTAAAATCAACAGGAGAATATGCATTCGTATCTGATAAAGCCATCTTTATCAGAAATGAAAGAGGACAGGTACTTCGTGCCCTGGGTGCTATGTCTGATATCTCACATCGCAAAGAGTATGAAAGCTCTTTGGAAGATCTAAACCAGGAGTTGGAGAAAAAATTAAAAGAACTGGCAATTTCCAACCAGGAACTTGAACAGTTTGCCTATGTTGCATCCCATGATCTGCAGGAGCCGCTTCGAATGGTAACCGGATTTCTTACGCAGCTTGAGAAAAAATATCATGGATACCTCGATGAGAAAGCGCATCAATATATTTACTATGCAACAGATGGTGCGAAACGAATGCGGCAAATCATCCTGGATTTGCTTGATTTTTCAAGAATAGGAAAGCAGAAAGAAAAATCCACTGCATTAAACCTGAACCGGCTGGTGGAAGAGACCATCACCCTGAACAGGAATTTACTTGAAGAAAAAAAGGCAAAAGTAATATTGAACAACCTGCCGGTAATCTCCAGTTACCACTCTCCTCTCCGGCAGGTATTTCAAAATCTTATCACCAATGCAGTTAAATACAGCAAACCTGATTTACCGCCAACAATTCGCATTTGGGCAACTGATGAAGAAACTGAATGGAAAATTGCCATTGAAGACAATGGTATCGGTATTGCTCAGGAGTATCACGAGCGGATCTTTATTATTTTTCAACGTTTGCACAAACGGGAAGACTATGGAGGAACAGGAATTGGTCTGGCTGTGGTAAAAAAAATAGTAGAGAACCTGGGAGGAGCTATTTGGGTAGAATCAACACCAGGAGAAGGCAGTACTTTTTATTTTACATTGCCTAAAAACCCACCACTCCAAGCCTGAGATAAAATGGAATCAACTGTACTGTTCAAAATTGAAAAAGGCTGCATACAATACCAGAACAAACGACTGTTTCAGGAACTGGATTTTACGATACGGCAGGGAGAAACCTGGGCGCTAACTGGCGATAGCGGGTCAGGAAAAACCAGCTTACTTAAAGCTCTTGCCGGCCATTTACCTATTACCGGAGGAAAATGGGAGGCCGCATTTTTTGAGTCACTGAAAAAGACCGGAAATATTCCTGAGGACCCTTTGTTTTCCTGGCGAAACCTGGTATCCTTTATTGATGCCAGGCATCGGTTTACCAACCTTTCCCATACCAATACTTTTTACTATCAACAACGATACAACTCCTGTGATGCGGAAGATGCGCCGACCGTATCTGAGATGCTGAACCAGGAAGCCAGCCATCCGGCCTGGTTTGGGTGGACGATTGAAAATGTAATAGCTGTTTGCAGGCTTGAAAAACTGCTCGACAAACAGGTAATCCTGTTGTCAAATGGCGAAACCAGAAGGTTATTAATTGGCCTGGCATTATTAAAGAACCCCGCCTTGTTATTGCTGGATAATCCTACAGCCGGACTTGACACACTCACAAGAATAGAATTTGAACAATTGCTTGCCCGCATCATTGCATCCGGAATCCATGTAGTCATGAGTCTATCACACCATGAACTACCCGCTTCGATAACACATATCGCGCAATTAAAGAATGGACGAATCCATACCATTTCCACAAAGCAACAATACCGGCATGTGATGGAAAAAAAGCAAACGGCAAGCAGTCATCAAATGCCTCTTGATAACTGGCTGAAATTGGGTCGTTTTGCTGAATTTGATGAAATCGTTGAGATTCAAAGCGGACGTGTTCAATACGGAAACCGGATCATCCTGGATAACATTAACTGGAAAATCGCCAAAGGCGAGCGTTGGTCCATCAGAGGCCATAATGGAGCCGGAAAATCTACCCTGATAAGCCTGATTACAGGAGATAACCCACAGGCATATGCGAACAACATTAAATTGTTTGGAAGGAAAAGAGGATCAGGTGAATCCATCTGGGAAATCAAAAAAAAGATTGGATTTGTTTCTCCTGAACTGTTTCAATACTTCCCACAAGAAACCACGGTTGCTCAGGCGGTTGAATCTGGATTATACGATACTATTGGATTGTACCGGACTCCTGCAGTAGAAAATGAAACCTTAATACTTGCTGTTATGAATGCACTGGGTATTGGTGATTATGCGATGAACAGACTGCAACAGGTAGCAACCAGTGTACAGCGACTAACGCTGATAGCAAGGGCTCTGGTTAAGTATCCGCCGCTCCTGATCCTCGACGAACCCTGCCAGGGACTTGATCCTAACCAAACCGAACAAATTAAACACCTGATAGATGAACTAT
>JAGKTB010000119.1:0-10924 GCA_018993145.1 Flavihumibacter sp. | reverse complement strand
ATTCTTTTTAGAGAATGCTGACATCTTCGGAAACTTCGGTTATGCAAACATCCGCCCGTTTTTCTCGAGACGAATTGGTCTGAATGTACCCATCCAGTTTGGTGCGCGCCTCAGTGGCAAACTGAATAAGGACTGGCGCATAGGCCTGATGGATATGCAAACCAAATCTGTTCCGGAAAGAGATTTGCCGGTTCAGAATTTTGCAGTGTTATCGCTTCAGCGAAAAGTCTTTTCACGATCCAATATCGGGTTCCTTTTTGTCAATAAGCAATCCATCAATTATGAGCCGGATAAGGATCCAGTAACCCCGGAACACCGGCAGTATAACAGAACCCTGGGACTTGAATACAACCTGGCTTC
The DNA here is from genome assembly GCA_018993145.1 of Flavihumibacter sp. Classification (GTDB taxonomy): domain Bacteria; phylum Bacteroidota; class Bacteroidia; order Chitinophagales; family Chitinophagaceae; genus Flavihumibacter. The sequence continues at coordinate 10,564 of JAGKTB010000119.1, read as the reverse complement.
TCCCGGTAACTATTGGACTGGTAAAGCCCTTGTGTTGAAGTCATTTAGTCCGGTTGGTGGTAATCGCACCATCACAACAGCTGCTAATCTGAATTATACCAGTCGCCAATTGTTTCTTTCCTGGCAGCACGAATATGTAGGTAAGGATTTCCAGGCGGAAGTTGGATATGTGCCAAGGACCGGATATCTCAAGTTTAATCGGCAGGCCTGTTATTTGTTTTTTCCGAAAAAATCTCCTGTGCTCAGTCATGGTCCTTTGCTTCAAACCATTTATTATACCAATGAACAGGGACGAAAAACAGATTATGAACACAGTCTGACCTATCGCACCAATTTTCGGAACCAGGCAGTGCTCAATGCCTATGTATCGAAAACCTATATTGAATTGCTGATGCCTTTTGATCCGACCAACACGGGATCTGACTCATTGGCAACCGGCACACAGCACCATTTCAATACTGCTTATATCGAATATATTTCCAAACCCAAGAGCCTGTTTACCTATGCTGCGAATGTTCGATACGGTGGCTATTACAATGATGGAAGCAGACTCCAACTGACCGGTGAATTTGGTTATCGCTTTCAACCTTATGTGGGCATCACGATGAGCAGCACTTATAATGATATTCGGGTGCCGGGTACCTGGGGAAGGAGAAGTTTCTGGCTGGTCGGACCACGCGTGGATGTCACACTCACCAATAATTTTTACTTTACTGCTTTTGGTCAGTATAATGAGCAGACCAAAAATGTCAATCTGAATACACGTTTGCAGTGGCGTTATAAACCTGCATCCGATTTTTTCATTGTATATACGGACAACTACCTGCCAGAATACATGTCAGTAAAGAACCGCGCTCTTGTCGCAAAATTCACCTATTGGTTCAGTTTATAAAAATGCCGGTTCAGGAATGAACCGGCCTTGGTTGTGGTATCAGTGTAAGTGCTTAGAAACCCAGTCCTACCGTAAAACCATGGACGGTTTCGTTAAAACTGTAATTGCCTGATGGGGTTGCGGCCCCGGTATTGAGATTGATTTCATAGAGTTTCGAGCTTCCATTTACTGTCAGAATGGCCCATGCTTTGCCCGACTGACCGCCTATATCAAATCCATCCGCGTTTTCAAAATTGATTCCTGCTGAACCTACTTCCACTAATGTTCCATTGTTGGGAGGATCCTGACGGTATAATTTATCTGCTCCACAATCCAGATCGTATAAGACAGTAGAACTTGCACCTGGTACATTATTTGTATAGGCAGCTCCGCTTACGGATGGAGTTCCCGGGTTAAGATTGCCATCTACTGCTGCTACACTTCCATCATTTGGATTCAGTCGCAGGTTCTGGCCGGAATTACTTACCACCCTGATTCTGTCAACAGTTGGATTAAAATCAAATCCAAAATGGATTCCGGATAAGGCAGTGCTGAACGCTGCAGTACCTACCGCAGTTGCAGCTCCATTGGAAGTGTTCAGTACATAAAGTCTGCTAGTACTACCCAGCGCATATAGCGCACCGTTAGCTGGCCTGAAATCGATTCCTACTATGGTTTCATCTGGTTGAAGTCCGTTTATTGCTTTTGTTACAGGCATAGGATCTGTAGGATCAAAAATGAGCAGGTTGGTGCCACCACCGATTGCATATGCTACAGGATCTGTAGGGATGGCCAATCCCATTGCATTGTTTACTCCCATTAATTCACCAATTTTCATTGATTTTCCTGTGGATAGATCAATCTGGTACAACTGTGCTTTACCGTTTTTATTGTTGACAGCCAATGCAGCGCTGTTATCCGGACTAATGTCAAATCCAACCTCACCGCTGAAATCATTGTTCAGTTTTCCAACCGCTACCAGGGTTCCGTTGTTGGGTGGATCCTGCTTGTACAGCATGTCGGTTTCGGTATCAATGTCAAATAGGGTAGTGGTGCTGGTTCCGGCTTTGCTATCGGTATAGGCAACTGCTGTAACCATTGCATTACTCACGCCATTAATAGCCCCATCAGTAGCCACCACTGAGCCAGTCTCAGGATGTACCCGCAGGTTCTGGCCATTGCCTGTAACAATGCGGATACGATCAACAGTAGGATTGAAATCGAATCCTGCAATCGTACTCGCTAATACCTGACTAAAGGGCATGGTACCGATGGCGTTGGTATTGCCTGTACTTTGATTGATTACCAGTAGCCGGCTTGTATTACTCAGCGCATATAGCTGACCGGTAGCCGGACGAAAATCAATTGCCAGCAGGGATTCACCTTCCTGTAATCCATTAATCGCAACAGTACTGATTGGCATCCGTGGAGCGGCTGCATTAAATCGAACCAGTTTATTGCCTTCATCCAATACAAGAAATTCAATATCTGGTCCTTTGGGTTCCATACCAGGACTATCTTCTTTTTTACAGGAACTAAAGCTGATAAGGGTTGCCAGTGCTGCACAGGCAACGAATTGTGTTGTTGTCCTTTTCATGGTATCCAGTTTATTGGTTTTGGATACCTACGAGAAAGGATTTCTGCCGGATTTAATTTTTTGAAAAAAATTATGGTTGCAATTGCCGGCGGTACAACTGGATGGTATTTTCCAGTCCCAGGTAGATCGCATCACAGATCAGTGCATGGCCAATGGATACTTCATCCAGGAATGGAATCTGTTTTGAAAAATAGCCCAGGTTATGGAGGTCGAGATCATGTCCTGCATTAATTCCGAGTCCCAGTTCTTTTGCTCTTTTGGCAGCCTGCACATAAGGGCCAACCGCTTTTTCTTTGCCTTCCGGAAAGTGTCGGGCATATCCTTCTGTATATAATTCGATTCTGTCGGTTCCGGTTTCAACAGCGCCTTCCACCATCTCTACAACCGGATCCACAAAAATGGAAGTACGGACACCGGCCTGTTTAAAAATCCGGATCATTTCCTTCAGGTATTCCTTGTGCTCAATTGTATTCCAGCCATGGTCAGAAGTGATTTGTCCCTCTGCATCCGGCACCAGCGTCACCTGGTGCGGTTTTACCTCTAATACGAGATCTATAAATTTTGCTTCCCTGCAATTCCCTTCAATATTAAACTCTGTTGTAATGATCGGTTTGATAGCCCGAACATCCGCATAACGTATATGTCTTTCATCGGGCCTCGGGTGCACAGTTACACCATCAGCTCCAAATAATTGTACATCCTTAGCTGCCTTCACCACATCCGGATTATTCCCCCCGCGGCTATTCCGGATCGTTGCAAGTTTATTGATGTTGACTGAGAGTTTTGTCATGGGGCAAAGGTATGGAAGATGGAACAATGGAAGAAAGGAGGAAGGGAAAAAAGGGGGAAAGGAAGAATGGAGAAAAGGAAGAAAGGAAATTCATAATTCACACTTCTTACTTCTTACTTCAACTGGTTTTCCTTCATTTGCTGCTCCTGGAATTTTTTATAAAAATCTTTTGCGAAATTTCGGAGGTCGTTTACCTGTTCTTCGTTGCGGGTGGCCCGCTGATAGGTATCAGCCATTGTCAACAAGGTCTGGTAGAAAAAATCAGCCATTTCATCCACCATCATATCCTTGGTCCAAAGATCAATGCGGAGAGCGGTTTTTTCTGCTCCATCCCAGAAAGCGAGCATCATTGCTTTCGCTTTTTGAGCTTCTTCGGCAGTACTTGCAGTAGCACTCCAGCTGATCTGAGCGGGAACTTTATCGGGATCCAGTTGAACATCAATTGTAATTGTAGATTGCTGCATATAAGCTGTTTAGGACTGCAAAACTAGGATTAATCAGGCAGAAAGCTGACGGATAATAAGGGTGTACTGGTCAAGCGTGAGCGACTGATTCCGGACTATGTGCTGCTGCTGTTCCTTTTCAATAAGCTGGCTTCGTTGATGTTCGTCCTTATATAATAACATCATCTGGTGCGCCCATGCATCCAGGTCTCCGGACGGGGCATACCAGGCTCCCTCCCCACAAATTTCTTTCGTATCCGGATGGCTGGTCGTAATCAACGGCGTTCCTGCACTCATTGCCCATTCCAAAGGCCAGGTTGCAGCGCCCCCACGGTAGGGATAAGCCATCAGGTAGGCGCCTGCCAAAAGCGGACTTAATTCAACCTGGTCCAGATCCGGCAACAGGGTTACGTCTGCCCGGTATTTATAGGTTTTAAGAAGGGACTCCAACTGGGGAGTTTCTTCGGTAGCCGGACCAGCCAGTATCAACGGCATACCGGTCATCAGCCATTTTTTTAAGAGGGAATAGGATTTCAGCAACTCTATGATTTCATTGCCGGCATGTAGGGGTCCAACATAGAGAAAATAATCCCGTCCTCCGGAATGCCTTATTTTAATGGTTTCCTGTTCCGACCAGGAAATTGAATGACAATCGGGCTGAAGGGCCGGATATTGTACTTTAAGTTGGTTTTCAATAGCTGGGAAAACCTGAAGGACCTGCTGTTTATCTGAAGTAAAGGGAAGACAAATCATGCTGGAGCTGGCCCAGGCCGGTAATTTTGCCGGTGCTTTTGTCATTCTTTTTCCCTTCGAATCAACAAGCAGGTGAGATGCCGTACTAAACAACAGGGTATTTCGAGCACCTTCAACCACCGCTTCTTTGTCAAAGCTGATGTAAACTGAAGGCTGATGTTGATCAATCCAGGTTTTCAGCCCTTTTTTCAACCTGATTTCATAACTCGCCAGGAAAATTTTGGGTATGGGCAGCTGAACCAGTTCCACCTGGCCGCCAACGTTCTCTTCCCAGGTTAAGTCAGGAAAGCTGCTTAACAGGAAAAAACGGTATTCCGGCAGCCGGCCGAAAAGTGAAGGCAGGGTTTCCTGGAAAGCGGCTTCCACCGTTTCCGGACTGGCAGAAACAAGGGGATCAATAAAACAGGCTATGGATTTCATGCTCATATTTAAAGAAACGCTGCAAATTGCTGCATTTTCCTGAATCTCAAGACTTACATTTGCAATACGACAATTTGACTGAATGGAATACAACACTACCAGAAATCACCTTGTGATGCGCGAGTACGGAAGGCATATTCAAAACATGATTGAATACCTGATGTCGCTGGAAGACACAGAAAAAAGACAGAAGAATGCCAAGGCGGTGATCGAACTGATGGGTTTTTTAAACCCTCATCTTAAGAATGTAGAAGATTTCCGTCATAAACTTTGGGATCACCTATTCCTCATATCAGACTTTAAACTGGAGGTGGAATCACCCTACCCGATTCCAACCAAGGAGACGCTGAAAGCAAAACCTTCCCCACTTCGTTATCCCAAAGGATACCCCCGGTATTCGCATATTGGAAAAAATATTGAGGTAGTAATTCAAAAAGCGCTTGCGGAGGAAAATCCGGAGAAAAGACAGGGATTCGCCAATGCTATTGCTTATTATATGAAGCTGGCTTACAGCAACTGGCATAAGGAAAATGTGCACGATGATGCCATACAAAGCGAATTGAACTCAATCACAGGAGGTCAATTGGAGTTCACCAATACACCCTTTGTGAAAGCTTACCGTGCCAATGAAGGTCAGCGTGATTATCGGGGTGGCGGAGGAAAACGACCTCAGAAGTTCCAGCAACGTAGCGGAGGAAATCAGGGCCGGAATGAACAACGTGATTCACGGGGTGGCGGCGGCGACAACCGCAATGGCGGCAACCGCGGTCAAAAGTTCAAGAAGCGGTTTAAATAACTGTCCAATCATTACCACACTAATCCATCAACTTCATGGATCGTTTTGAAGTAACCGGAGGCAAAAAGCTCTCGGGTAGTATTATTCCCCAGGGTGCCAAAAACGAAGCGCTTCAAATTCTGTGCGCTGTCCTTTTAACACCGGAAGAAGTCCGGATTGAAAACATACCAGACATTCTCGATGTCAATTTACTGATTGAATTACTCGGAGATATCGGAGTTAAAATAAACCGGATCGACAGGCATACTGCTGTTTTCAAGGCAGATGATATAAATATAGATTACCTGAATAGTATTGAATTCCGAAATAAAAGCGGCAGGCTTCGTGGATCTGTAATGTTGGCAGGACCACTGCTAGCACGTTTTAAAACGGCATTCATTCCAAAACCCGGTGGTGATAAAATTGGTCGCAGGCGCCTTGATACACATATTATCGGTTTTGAAAAATTGGGTACCCGGTTTGAATACCATCCGGAGGATGGTTTTTTTCATCTTGATGCCTCTCAGTTGAAAGGTTGTTACATGTTGCTGGATGAACCCTCTGTAACAGGAACTGCCAATATTTTGATGGCAGCCGTGATGGCCAAAGGAGAAACAACCATTTACAATGCAGCTTGTGAGCCCTATTTGCAGCAGTTATGTAAAATGCTGAATCGGATGGGTGCGAAAATCAGGGGTATTGGAAGTAATCTCTTGACCATTGAAGGGGTAGATTATTTAGGAGGTACAGAGCACAGCATGCTGCCTGATATGATAGAAGTTGGTTCCTTCATTGGCCTGGCAGCCATGACTCAGAGCCAGATCGAAATAAAGGGAGCCGGCATTGAGCACCTTGGAATTATCCCTGAAAAATTCCGGCAATTGGGAATTCAAATGGAATTCCGGGGGGATGATATCCTGATACCAGAGCAGGAAGTATATGAGATTCAATCCTTTCTGGATGGATCAGTACTCACCATTTCAGATCATCCCTGGCCTGGATTTACACCTGACCTCCTGAGTATTGTACTGGTAGTAGCAACGCAGGCCAAGGGGTCTGTATTGATTCACCAGAAGATGTTTGAGAGTCGTTTGTTTTTTGTTGACAAACTGATTGACATGGGTGCACAGATTATTTTATGTGACCCCCACCGCGCTGCAGTGATCGGGCATGGCCGCGAACAAAAACTGAGAGGAATTACAATGAGCAGTCCGGACATTCGTGCAGGAGTTTCTCTGCTCATTGCAGCCTTGAGTGCTGAAGGGAAAAGTATCATTCAGAATATCGAACAGATAGATCGCGGATATCAATATATAGACACCAGACTAAAAGCATTAGGAGCGGATATTAAAAGGATCTGATGGAATACAGCAATAAAAAAATTATAATCATAACTGCTCCCTCGGGAGCAGGGAAAACATCTATCACCTGTTATCTTCTGAAACAGTTCCCTCAATTGGCATTTTCTATATCCGCTGCAACCCGTTCACCGAGAGGCATGGAGCAACATGGAAAAGATTATTATTTCATGTCGGTAGAAGAATTCAAAAATCATATCCGCCAAAATGATTTTATGGAATGGGAAATGGTTTATGAAGGTAAATATTATGGTACGCTTAAGTCTGAAATGGAACGAATCTGGTCACTACACCAGGTGCCCATGCTTGACATAGATGTAAAAGGAGCTATCCATATTCAACAGCAATACCCGCACAATTCCCTTTCGTTGTTTATTGAACCTCCTTCGGTAGAGGAACTAAAAAAACGCCTGGTAAGCAGGGGTACAGAATCAGCAGAGAGCCTGGCCGCCAGGGTAAATAAAGCGTCCTATGAAATCGGCTTCAAACATCATTTTGATCATGTAATCGTAAATGATCAACTGGAGAAAGCCTGCCAGGAAGCTGCCGTATTAATTGGCTCTTTTCTTAACCGGTAAACCGCAGGCGGCAGTTCTTTCTATGCCAAAACTATGCTTATATTCGTAGTGTATGAACTGGAACACGATCGGCCTTATTGTATTTTTCCTTTTGTTGGCTGGCTTTTTCGTTGGCATTGAAGCTGCTTTTGGAAGCATTAACCGCCTTTCTGTGGAATTGCGAAAAAAGCAGGGAAGAACGGGCGGTACATTGGTCAGTTATTTTTTTGAACGATCCTCACTCTTCATTGGGGTGGTGTTAATTTGGCTAACCTTCTGTTTGGTTGCTTATGGATTAATGATCGGCCAGGCTTTGGAGCCGGCCTGGCTATATCTGGAAAAAATTCTTCCGGAAGGGGCAGCCGATTTCACTCATTTGTTTGTAGAAATAACACTTGCAGGAAGTCATTTTTATTTTTTTTGGCGAATTCCTGCCAAGGGCTATCTGGCGTTCAAAAAATGAATGGTTACTCAATTCAGGAATAGCCTCCTTTGCCAATTTTTTCTTCTGGATCACTCATCCGGTGGCCGATATGCTGGTTACCTTATCACAGGCGATCCTGAAGTATTTTTTCAACGTCCGCATTGATGAAAAGAAAGAAAGTTTTTTCAGAGTAGACCTGGACAGCTACTACCAGCAAACCAGTTATGAGTCGGAAGGCGACGGACAGGACATGAATGCCCACCTGATTGAAAATGCGCTTTCACTTCCAACAGTAAGGGTTAGGCAATGTCTGATACCAAGAAAAGAGATCGAGGGCATTGAAATAAACAATTCAGTTGACAAGGCACTGGAGCGGTTTATTGAAACCAAACTAAGTAAACTGGTCGTATACGAAGGAAACATCGATCATATCGTAGGCTATATACACCAACTGGATATGTTTGAAAAGCCAGCCACTATTTCAGAAGTATTGCTACCCATTCCGGCTGTTCCGGAAAGCATGAATGCGACGGACCTTATCAACAAATTCACCAGGGAACGTAAAAGTATGGCCTGGGTGGTGGATGAGTTTGGCGGCACTTCCGGTATTGTAACTATGGAAGACCTGCTGGAAGAAATTTTTGGAGAGATCCAGGACGAACATGACACGGAAGAACTGGAAGAGAAAAAGTTAAACGACCGGGAATTTATTTTTTCAGGGAGACTGGAACTGGATTACCTGCGCGAGAAATATGATCTTGAATTCTCCAGGGAGGAAGCCGAAACACTTTCAGGATTTATCATCCAACATCACGAAACCATTCCCAAGATCAAGGAAAGAATTATCATTGACAATTTTGAGTTTGAAATTCTATCGGTAAGTCATACCCGAATTGAGATGGTTAAACTTAAAGTGCTGAAATAAGGACCTGAACTAGAACGAGAGCGTTATTAACTCTTTCTTCCTTGCCTTTGCCTCTTCAATCCGATACAAGGTTTTGGTAATAAAATGTCCCATAGCAGCTCCAATTATTACATCTGTTGCCCAATGCCTATTGTCATAAATCCTGGACACCCCGGTTAAACCTGCAATACCATAAGCGACGTAAGGCACCCATTTTTTGTCATTGTACTGTAGTGCAATTGCGGTTGCTACCGTGAATACAGTATTTGCATGACCAGATGGAAAAGAAGTCCACTCACGTCCACCCTGGAACATGCTATTAACTTCAAAAGGATCATCTGTGTAAGCGGGACGACGGCGCCTCACCAATTGCTTTGATCCGGCAGTCAGTAAAGTAGTAAAAACAAGGGATTTTGCAGATACAAGTGAAACATGTTCCATCCTCCGGTCTTTCATTAAAACGCCCGTCAGATACATGGCACCAACGATGTAAGGGGAGTATTCATTGCCAAATGGTTCTATGATTCGGGAGGTTTGGCTAAATAAGTTATTGCGGTTAGCCTGAACCCATTGTTTGATGCTCCTGTCCAGCGTCATCACTGCTCCGGTACCCGCTACTACAATTGCAACAGTAGTCCAGTCTTTTCTGGAATAACTTGCAGGTGCGGCTACAACCTTGGGGAAATCCGTAAAATAACTCCCGATATATGTTTTATTAATCCGGTAATAATTGGCTGGGAGACTATCTTCCTGGCCAAAAACCGGGAGACAAAAGATAAAGAAAATAGCCCTAAACAGGCACCTGTTAAACAAGGTCATTGATGCAAAATAGGAAATCGTAAAAGACCAACAAAAAAGGCCGGATCAAAAAATCTCCGGCCTTTTGTTTTTTTATGATGCCTGCATTTCAGCAATTTTTTCCCGTATTTTCTTTTCAATCTCTGCCTGCAATTCTGGGTTATCCCGTAACAGTTGTTTTACGGAGTCCCTTCCCTGCCCCAGTTTGTCCGAATTATAACTGAACCAGCTACCGCTTTTTTGAACGATACCAAGATCTACTCCCATATCAATAATTTCCCCTCCTTTGGAAATTCCTTCCCCAAAAATAATATCGAATTCTGCCTCCCGGAAAGGAGGATCTACTTTGTTCTTCACCACCTTTACCTTCACTCGGTTACCAACAGCTTCATCGCCATCCTTGATCTGGCTCATCCGGCGGATATCCAGCCTCACTGATGCATAAAACTTTAGTGCATTACCACCGGTAGTTGTTTCAGGATTGCCGAACATAACACCAATCTTTTCTCTCAACTGGTTAATAAAGATGCAGATGGTGTTTGTTTTATTAATAGTTGCAGTAAGTTTCCGAAGTGCCTGGCTCATCAATCTCGCCTGCAATCCCATTTTACTGTCGCCCATCTCCCCTTCCAGTTCACCTTTTGGAACCAGGGCAGCTACTGAGTCAATAACTACTACATCCAGCGCTCCGGATAAAATCAGACGGTCTGCAATTTCGAGTGCCTGTTCACCATAATCAGGCTGGGAAATCAAAAGATTATCAACATCCACACCTAATTTTTTAGCATAACTACTGTCAAAAGCATGTTCGGCGTCAATTATGGCGCACATACCACCTTTTTTCTGGGCTTCAGCGATGGCATGAATTGCAATG
>JAGKTB010000118.1:0-6007 GCA_018993145.1 Flavihumibacter sp. | reverse complement strand
GCCGGAGAATGGAAGAAAATGTTTGGCCGGATGCCAATGTCAAAGCCTTAATGGAAAAATTTATCCTGGTATCCCTGTATGTGGATGACAGAAAACTGTTGCCCGATGCGGAACAGTTTATCTACACCAATGAAAAAGGAGTACAAAAGGAAATCAAAACCATTGGTGATAAATTCGTCACCTTCCAGACAGAGAATTTTAAAAATGCTTCTCAGCCCTGGTATGTGATCCTTTCACCGGAAGAAAAACTGATGAATAACCCTGTGGGTTATACGCCGGATAAGGAAGCTTATGCCGACTGGCTGCAATGCGGACTGGATGCATTTGAAAAGAAATAAAAAAGAGGCTGTCGATTTCGACAGCCTCTTTGCTTACTGCTAAAGCCTAACCTTTATAATTAAAACCAAACTAACTGCTAGAAGGAAGGATCCGTAGGCGTGTTCGGGTTGTTATCCCGCTCGCGGAAAGGATAGGGGAAGAAGTTTCTTTTCTTCTCCACATTCGGATCATTGGAGCGATTGAATCTTCTCATGTCTTCCATTTTGAAGCCCTGCATGTACAACTCAATACAACGCTGCCGATAAATTTCTGTCAGCACTGCTTCCTGTGTAACCGCACCACCATATACCGGTTGATTGGCACCAATACCAAAGGGATCAGCTGCACTGGTTTTGGTCAGGATCTTATTGAGTTCTGTAACTGCATCATTAAGGGAAGCACCACCTGCTCTTGCAAGGGCTTCAGCTTTGATGAGGGTCATCTCACCCGGAACATAAATCGCCCAGGGAGTTGTCAGCTCTGCACCAAAACCTTTAATACGCCAGCGTGGAGCGATGGTTGGGTTCACACTCATGTAGAATCCAATCCGGCCATCTGTCATATCTGGTCTTAACGCTTCCGGTAAACCGAAAGTGGAATCAATTACCTGGAACACGTTATTGGTGGCGGTAGACACATTGAAAATGGGATTGGGCGATACCGCATCAAAATTCATGGTGCTCTTCTTTGTCAGGTCAACCGCATTGGCGGCAGCCAGCGCAGCTGCATAATTGCCACTGAACAGGGAGTACCTGGCCTTCAGTGCCTGCAGGGTATTCGGGATTTCCATACCAGCCGGCAGGTTGGTTAAGAACTGCGCACTAATTGGATTCGCAGCAATACCAGCCAATGCTGCATCCAATGTTGCAATCGCTTCTGCAAATCCTTCAGCGCGACTCTTAAAACTCACATTGGTTCCAATAGATGCAGGAACCTGTTCCCAATACATCGACAGGTTGCCCAATGCCATAGCCTTGAAGATGGAAGCATAACCAACCAATCCGGCTGCATATCCTCTATCACCCAGGTTGGCCGCATTGTTGATCACATTGTTGGCATCAAAGATCACTTTCAGGCTGCTGGTCCATAAGTTACCCAGCACGTTGTTATTGCCATCAACATTGATACCACCGCGGAACAGGTTAAACTCATCCACGTTTCCTTCATTTCTTAAACTCAGTTCAAAGGTGGAGAAACCATTGGCGGTTACCAGGTTGTATAAAGCCGACTGGCGACCAACACTGTATTGTTTCTGCACACCTACTGCCACACCGGTCAAACCAGTGGAGTTAGACAGCGCATCGTCTACCGGAGTTGCAGACGGGTTGGTGAAATTCTTGCTGCAGGCAACCAGGCTGAACGCCAGGGAAGTGAGCAGGAATCCTTTATAAATAATTCTTTTCATACTTTTTAATTGGAGGTTAGGTACTAGAATCTTGCACTGATGTTGAAGGCGAATGTTCTCGGAATGGGCACATTACCAAAGTCAATACCACGGGCAATATTACTTCCACCACCGGCATTGGTTTCCGGATCAAATCCTTTGTAGTTATCCCAGCTGATCAGGTTTCTACCGGAGAGGCCTACACGCAGATCGCTGATGGCTTTACCAATTTTGCCTAATCCGTAGCTCAGTGAAACCTCACGCAGCTTTACAAAACTTCCATCATCAATTCTCCACTCTTCAATAGCATAGATGCCACTGATATAACCTCTTGGCAGTTCGCCGCGGTGTTCTTTTTCAGCAAATTCAGCACCGTTTCCTACGCCCTGGCGGGTGCGGAAATCAGCATTGAATACATCCACGCCCTGTACCGCATCAAGCTGTACGCGCAGAGACAGATTCTTGTATTCAAAGGTGTTCACGAGGGTTCCTGTCCAGTCGGGGTTAGGATCACCAATGATTTTACGCAGTGGAGTACCTGTAGGCAGGCCATCAGTTCCTCTTTGTGCGGTATAGGAAGTCGGACTGTTCTGTGTTCCTCTCTCCTGAACCGGAATGCCATTGGCATTTTTGATCTCTCCACCATTTTCGTCTCTTGCAAAGAAGAAACCATAAAACACACCAATGGGTGCACCACGCAGCAGTGATACAGATCCTGCAGGCAGGTTAAACTGAATCAATCCCTGCGGGATTTCTTCCACTACGTTTCTGTTGCGGTTGAAGATCACATCCACATCCCAGCGGAAATTTTTATTGCGGATGGGTGAACCACCAATCATCAGTTCAATACCCTTGTTGCGAACAACGCCTACGTTGTCCAGCAGGCTGCTGTAACCGGTACTGGGGGCAATGAAACGACCAATCAGCAGGTCGGTCACTTTTTTGTTGTACCAGTTGAAGGTTACATTCAGCCGGCTGTTGAAGAAGGCCATATCGGTACCGATCTCCAGTTCCTTCTGCACTTCCGGACGCATATTGGTGTTGGCCAGTTGTCCGGGTGATAACAGTGCTGTTCTGCCCACCAGGGGAGAAGCATTGTAGATATTGAAGCGGTCATAAGCACCAATACCAGTCAGGTTACCACTTTCACCATAAGCTGCGCGGAGCTTGAAGTAATTCCAGGTTTTCGCGAGTCCCAGTTTTTCCCAGAAGTTCTCATCACTCATCACATAGGAACCACTGAGTTTAAGGTAGAACTGGTTGCGCTGATCTTCACCGAACACAGAAGAACCATCGATCCTTCCGGCAGCAGTTAGGAAGTAGCGGTTTTTAAACTTGAAGTTTTGCTGCAGGTAACCACCTGAAATGGAGATTTCAGAACGGGCATCTGAACCTGGCAGTACTGTACTGGCGCCTCCTACTGTTTGAACAAAGGGAGCCAAACCGCGACCCTGTGCTACAGAGAAATTGGATTTTTCATATTGCAGCGAATAACCAACCTGTGTAGTGGAAATGAAATCTTCTGTAATGTTCTTATTCAGCGTGGCATTGATCTCATGGTTGATCAGGAACTGCTGGTTGTTACCAACAGATGCATAACCATTAAGGGTTGGATCCAGGGAAATACCACCACCCCAGAAATCCGGACTCGCATTGTAGGTATAAGGAGGAATATACGTAGTACCAACCTGGGAGATATTATCGATACCCATGGTGTAGTCAATGGTCAGATCCTTGATGGGTTTGAGTTTCAATCCAAGAGAACTGATAATGCGGTTGGTCTGGTTGCGCTGTTTGATGTCTTCAATAATGCTAACCGGGTTGATACGACCGCGTTCACCCACTGCCTGCAGGTTGCCATTGGCATCTCTCTGCCAGATATCATGGAAGTTTCCAATGATGGTAACACTGTTGATGGGAGAGAAGAAAGAGTTGCCATCCGGCTTCTCATTGGCCATGCTGTTCACATAGTTCAGACCGGCATTCACACTGGCCCACTTGGTGATTTCCTGGTCGAGGTTTACTCTGAAACTGAAACGCTGGAAATCTGTATTCTTGATAATACCCTGGTTGTACAGGTGAGAAGCAGACATGAAATATTTGGTCTTGTCTTTTCCTCCGCGTACAGAGATGTTATTATCAGTACCGATACCTGTGCGGAAGATATAATCCCAGTAATTGTAACGTGTAACAGGAGTGGTGTTGGTTAATCCGGTTAAGAGGATGTCCTGGGTAACAGCACCCGGACCATCAGCCGGTCCGCCGAATTTGGTAGGCGCTTTGTTATACCCTACATCTTTTCTCAGCTGGTTCATGTTAACCGAGGTATTGAAACTAACCACAGGAGCACCTGAGCTACCTCTTTTGGTGAAGATCTGTACAACCCCTGCGTTCGCGCGACTACCATAAATAGCTGCAGCAGCTGCACCATTCAGCATTTCCACGCGCTCAATATCGGCCGGGTTTATGTCTACCATGCGGTTGGGAGCAGGAGAGATCAAACCATCATAGGCAGCCTGGGTATTGGTAACCCGGCGGGAACTGTTACTAACAATTACCCCGTCGATGATATAGAGAGGTTCACTGGAACCATTGATGGTGCTGGTACCGCGCAGGCGTACAGAAATACTTCCTCCGGGGTCTCCACTGTTCTGGATGATCTGGGCACCTGGTGTTTTACCCTGCATGGCTGCCAACACGTTACCGGTGGCACCTTTGGTGAGTTCATCACCTTTTACAGTGGCAACAAAGTTACCCAACTGGCGACGCGTAGTTCCCAGGGAAGTACCTGTTACAATTACTTCATCCATGCTGGTGGCATCGGATTTCAGGCTGGCATCCAGGGAATAGGTGCTTACGCCTGCTGTAATGGTCAGCGATTGTGTAATGGTTTTAAAAGCAATTCCTGAAAATTCCAGTACATAACGTCCGGGTTTCAGATCGCTGGTGATGGTATAGCTACCGGTTTCATCAGTAGTGGCACCAGCGGTGGTGGTTCTTACCTGCACAGAAATGGAAGGAAGGGGCAGTCCGTTTTCGTCAGTAACTTTTCCAGAAATGCTGACCTGTCCAATGACTGCCAGGGCAAACAACTGAAGCGGCAGGCCAAGCAACAGCACCTTCCAACTCCTTCGTTTTGCACTTGTTCTTGAGTTCATAAAAGCAGTGTTTAGTTAAAATGAATGATGATTTCAAAACCTGCTGCGAATAACCGGAATACAGGCATGCACCTTAGGTATCCTCAGAATAGGAATACGGGTGGAGGTAGGGCAGTACAGTTCTCTCAGTTTTTAGCAGCACCTGAAATTAACTATTATTTCTATTAAATTGTTGCAAAAACCAGCAAATAATTGCAGAAATTCTCAGTTCAACTTATCTAATCTTGCTAAAACTTTCATTATCAGGACAGTAATGAGGAGGGAGTTGAGGGAAAATGCGGGAATGGAATGGGGGGAATGGAGGAAAGGAAGAGGGGTAATAAAAAAGCCCCCGGGTGGGGGCTTCAGTTTGGCGTCATTCTGTAACAGCCTTCTGGCTGGCAAGCGAAACATTGGAAATGTCAGAGGGAGCTACAGAATGACATTATTTTGATTTGCTAATCGTTTTTTTACTATAGCAATATTACAGTGTAAAAGTGTTTCCGTTCTTTTTTATTGTTTAAAAAATCATTAAAACTAGAGCGCAATATTTTTCTCTGTCATCATCTTACGCAGGTTGATCAAACCATAACGCATACGGCCAAGCGCAGTATTGATGCTGCAGTTGGTAAGCGCCGCGATTTCTTTAAAACTCAACTCAGCATAATGACGCAGAATGATTACTTCGCGCTGGTCTTCAGGTAAACGATCCAGCATCTGGCGCACCCGGTCATGACTCTGACGCTTCATCATTTTTGCATCCGCACCTTCTTCTGTGAAATTGATCACTTCAAAGATGTCGCGATCATCACTGGTTTTAATGGCAGGAGAACGCTTCACTTTTCTAAAGTGGTCAACACAGAGGTTGTGTGCAATCCGCATCGCCCAGGGAAGGAACTTACCTTCTTCTGTATAGCGACCCGCGCGCAACGTGTCAATAATTTTAATGAGTACATCCTGGAAAATATCTTCTGCGAGATACTTGTCTTTCACGAGGAAAAGAATGGATGTGTACAACTTGTCTTTGTGGCGGAGAATAAGGGTTTCAAGGGCTGCCATGTCACCATCCATGAACAGATGGATTAGTTCATTGTCAGTTTTTACGCAATGTGATTTCATAAACATCTACGGTTTTAGTATTAAATGGGATATTGGTTACTTGGAGATC
>JAGKTB010000117.1:0-7064 GCA_018993145.1 Flavihumibacter sp. | reverse complement strand
CCGTATGCATACAAGGTTACCGTATAAACGCCCGGCAACTCATAGGTACTGGATACATTGTTCTGATTACCGGCACTTCTGCCATTCCCGAAATCCCAGCGTATATATTGGTAGTTGTCGGAGGTATTGATAAAACTTGCTACTACAGGCGGACAACTATTGTTATTAATATAGGAGGTAGTATAGGTAAATCCGGCTGAAACGTCTTTTACGACAACTACTTTGTAGGCTGTATCACGGCAACCGGTAACCAGGTCGCGTGCGATCATACGTACGGTATCATTCGTAACACGGGGGTAATATTTGCTGACAAATGCCCCCTGGTTGTTAGCACCATCCTGGAAGCGCCACCGATAATCCACCGGATTGTATGGATACACATTGGAGGTACTGAAAAAGCTTACGGTGTTTTGAGGAATCACCCGCTGCGGACTGAAATCAAAACTTGCTTTCGGGCCGTAAACCAGCACCTGTTTCGCATACTCACCCGTAACATGAAAGCAACCCTCTGCATCCGTAACTTTCAGGCGTGCATAATAAGGTTGGGGATTTTCATAGAGATGTTTAACCGGATCCGCATTGTTACGGGTAATTGACTGACCATCACCTAATGTCCATTCCCATTTCACAATTGGAACATTGTTTTGCCCAACAGATCGATCTACCAACTGAACCGAATCTTTGAAACAATAAAAATCTTTCGCCATTTCAAAGTCGGCAATCGGACCTTTTATCACCAGCGGCAATAAATTGGTGGTATCATAACATCCGAAGAAATGCGATTGAAGGATCATTTTAATTCCCTTTTTAGCCGGATCAAGGTTGCGATACCTGGCGCTGTAAACCGTAGTCCAGTTGGGAAAAAGTTGATCACTAAATCCCTCCAGGCGGCTGCCATCCTGGTATTGTCCTTCCACAATCAGGTAGTGCGAACTATTACTCCAGGCAGATGGCCGGGGGTTGCCTTCCAATCCGTCTATTTTAATATCAATTGCGTCGTTGGAACAAAGTTCTTTGGTAACTGAACTCAAAACCGGCTGCTGTTTGAGTAATACTGCTGTTTCCACGGAATCACTCACCGTACAACTGCCATTGGTGATGGTGAGCCTGACTTTATAAGCACCTGTTTTCGTGTAGGTATGACGGATAGACTCCTGGCCACTTGTCCATTGAACCGGCACAGAACCATCTCCAAAATCCCAGGTATAAGTTTCTGCATCCCGGCTATTCTGGTAGAGGGTCACTTCTCCTCGGGTATTCTCGCAGCTATTGGTAAAAAAGCTGATATCGGGGAAACCCTTTTTAATTTCTATATAATTTTCTTTCCGAATGGTGTCTGCGCAGTTTCCATTGACAGCAATTAACTGAATGGAATAAACACCTTCCGTTTGAAACTGGTGAATAGCATTGATCCCAGTAAAAGAAGTAGGTCCATAGTCTCCACCAAAATCCCATATATAACGGGTAACTGTACCCGTAGTCAAATTTTCAAATAATACCGGCGAATTTCCGCAGATGATTAACGTATCAGTAGTGAAATCAGCTGCTGGTTGCCGGTTGATCAGAATTTGAATGGTTTCAGTTCCTTTACAACCTGATTTAGTAGTATAATTCAGTTTTACATTAAAAACTCCTTCTTTGGTAAAAGTATGTGTTGGTTCCGAATCGGAGGAACTGCCACCATCGCCGAAATCCCAGGCATATGTATCGATTTCCTCAGATGAATTGGTACCGAATTTATTTGTCAGATTGATACATCCTGATAATGCGCCAGATAAAAGATTTATGGAAACACTTGGTTTGTACACATCAATATACCGCTGAACCGATGATACACACCCTAAGGCATTTTCAACCTGCAAGCCGATCAGGTAAGAGCGGTTGCTTGAAAAAGTATAAGAACTTTCTTTTGCAGTTGAAAATGAACTGCCATTATCCACTGTCCATCTCCATTTAACAGCAGTGGCAGTAGTGTCTATGAAACGGACTGTTGCCGGCGCTCCGCAGGCGGAACCAAAATCCACCACAAAACCTTGTAAATCGGGACCGGTTTTCACTTCCACCTCTTTGGTAACTGTTTGGGAACAGGCTCCAAAATTGGCTGTCATGGACAGCTTCCGTATACCGGACTGATTGAATACAAACTGTACAGGTGAATTTCCTGTTGAATAGGCAGCGCTTCCATCATCTGCTGACCAGCTTACATAATCAGGGGTTGGACTGCTCGTATTCTGTAATTCAATCACGCTACTGTTACATATCAGATCCGGAAGTTTAAAATCGGCTGTGAAGTCTGCAACCCGGATTGTAACGGGAGCACTGGTAGCTGAACATCCCAGCTCATTTTTTACCGTCAGCTGTGCTTTAAATTGTCCCTTTTTACCGTAGGTATGGGTAGGAGATCCTGTGGCAGAACCAGCACCATCTCCAAAATCCCAGCTATAGGTAAGCGTACCCGGACCGTTGCTTGTATTGATGAATGAAACCGGATCCGACTCTTTACAAACAGATGCTTCAGGCACATTAAATGCGGCAGAAATGGGTTCCAGAATTTCAACAAGGGCCGTTTTTTCAAGCGTACGAAAACAACCAAAACTATTCGTTACAGTAAGACTAACAGAAGCTTTCTGTGCCGACTGATAAGTATGGGCTACTTTTTGAAGAGTTGCACCCTGCTGCAAACCACCATCTCCAAAATCCCAGAAATAACTGGTAATCGTACCATCTCCGGCTGTGGAATTACTGGTTAGCTCAACAGGAAACGGAGCACAACCTTTTAGAACATTTGCTTCAAAATTAACTTCGGGCTTTTTGTATACGGTCACTTCCAATGTTTTGGTGGAAGTCTGGTTTCCGTCACGGGCGGTCAGTGTTACCGTATAAATTTTTTCTTCATTGTACGTGGCACCTGGATTTTTCAGTGTGGAACTGTTCCCGTTTCCAAAGGTCCAGGAATAGGTGGTGGATGCAGTAGTTCCGGTGGAGGTATTGGTAAAACCCACAGCATGTGGTGCACATCCACCAGGCTTATCAATAGTAAAATCCGCCTTCAACTGACTGTATGCCGGAAGCTTGAAAAGAATCAGCAAAAATGCCAATCCTATAACAATAGGAAGTTTAGGTCGCAGGGAATCCATGCAAGTTAGTTCTGGGGCAGGTTTACTGCAATATAACCTGATAGAGCAAGAAAGACAAGCGCTTATACAGGTTATTTTTTCATTATTTTGCCCAATGGATTATTTCAGGCAACTGGCCCTGGCACTAAAACAGGAATGGCAGGAAGACAAACTAAACTTTGATGAACAGGTTCGCCTCAGTTCTGTTCAGGATCGAAGAGCAAACGGATACAGCTGGTATCCTGTGGCCATCAGAGATACCGAATTGGGTAAAGGAGATTACCTTACCGTGCAGTTTGAACGCACCACACATACCGAAATTCCCCATTTATTCCGGTTTGGGGGCGCTGCCACCCTCTTCTCTCAACACCAGCCGGATACCAACCGCCTGGAAGGCATTATCACGCATGTTTCAGGTAATACACTGAAAATCAATTTTCGCACCGAAGAACTCCCCGATTGGGCCGATGATGGCAAACTGGGAATTGACCTGGCATTTGACGACAACAGCTACGAGGAAATGCGAAAAGCCCTTCAGCTGGCAGACTCCTTAAAAGACAAAAGGGAAGAAGGCAGACTAATCCGGATTCTGACAGGAGAAGAAACTCCCACCTGGAGGAAAGAAGAATCCAGTTTCACCAGTGCCGCTCTGAATGAAAGCCAGCAGGCGGCTGTACGGAAGATTATAGATGCCCAGGACCTGGCCATTGTTCATGGTCCGCCTGGCACTGGCAAAACCACTACCCTGATTGAAGCCATTAAAACACTCAGCCTAACTGAAAAGGGCCCGCTGCTGGTGGTTGCGCCCAGCAATGCAGCGGTTGATCTGTTAAGCGAGAAAGCTGCAGATGCCGGATGCTCTGTTCTTCGAATAGGCAATCCCGTTAGAGTATCAGAAAAGTTGCAGGCACTGACACTGGATGAAAAACTGTCAACTCATCCCCGCATGAAAGAAATCCGGCGAATGAAAAAACAGGCGGATGAATACCGAAGCATGGCGCACAAGTATAAACGGAGTTTCGGCAAAGCAGAATGGGAACAACGAAAAGCATTATTTAAAGAAGCCCGGGCCATCATGAAGGAAGTGGATAACACCATGGAATACATGACCCGCGATATTATTGAAAAATCCCAGGTGATAACAGCCACGCTGGTTGGTGCCGCTCATTACACAATCACCGACCTTCGGTATGCTGTAGTAATCATGGATGAAGCCACTCAGGCACTGGAACCCGCAGCCTGGATTCCAATACTGAAAACCAGGAAACTGGTTCTGGCAGGGGATCATCAGCAACTGGCACCAACCGTAAAAAGCCAGGGAGCGGCTGAAGCCGGACTCTCCACATCACTGTTTGAAAAACTGGTACAGCGCTGGCCCGAAACAGTTACCATGTTAACAACTCAATACCGGATGAATGCCGGTATCATGGAATTCTCAAACCGGAAATTTTATGAAGGTAAACTGTTGGCGGATGCATTCGTGGCAGACCATACTATTTTTCCCGGCGATGCTCCGTTTCTATTCATTGATACAGCCGGTTGCGGTTTTGAAGAGAAACAGGTAGGCACCAGTACCAGCAACCCGGAAGAGGCTGCCTTCCTGGTAAACTATTTCATCCGGTACTGGAAGGAAGTAACGGATGCCGGCATACCTGCGAAAGACCTCAGTATCGGGATCATTGCGCCTTACAAAGAACAATTGGAAGCCATCCGGCAGGCAGTTGAAAATGCAGGTTCAGTTCCTTTTATTCAGCAATTATCCATCAATACCGTGGATAGCTTCCAGGGACAGGAACGCGATATTATACTCATTAGTATGACCCGTTCCAATCCAGACAGCCGGATTGGATTTCTTTCTGAAATACGACGCATGAATGTTGCTATGACAAGAGCAAAGAAAAAACTGGTTATCATTGGCGATAGCAGCACCCTCGCCCAACATGCCTTTTACAGCGAACTTATTGAACTGGCGGAACAACGCAAAGCCTACCAAAGTGCCTGGGAGTATATGTAACCCTTATTGCTGTGCGAATACCTTTTTTAATAATTCGGTAACGCGTGCGGCAGGATCCTTCCGGATCTTCTGTTCCTCCAACGCCAGCTCATGAAAAATACCTGCAATCGCTTTTTCGGTTACATAAGCCGTTAAGTCAGTATTGACGGGCGTACCGGAAACTTTATTGTAAGCTGAAAACACATCGTTCCAGTACTTGGTGGCATCTACTTGCTTTAAAGAGGATTCAATAACGGGGCGAAAGGCATCCGTTAAGGCAAGATTCGTTTTCTCTTTGAAATAATTCGTTGCTGCAAAATCCCCTCCTTTTAAAATGCCGACAGCATCAGTAATGGTCATTTGCTGGATGGCATTTTTAAAAATGGGAAGAGCTGATTTGGATGCTTCCTCCGCCCCCCTGTTCATCGACTGGATGGCTTTATCGACAACAGAACCCAGACCGATATTCCGCAAGGTAGATTCAACTTTCTGCGCTTCGGGCGGCATCAGAATTTTCAATGCAGCATTGGAGAAAAATCCATTAACTGCACTAAGGCGACTGGTACTATTGGCTGCTCCAACGCTTAATGCTTCTTTTAATCCTGCAGCAATCTGTGCCGTATTGGTTTCGGTTCCTGTTGGTAATCCACCTAATATCTGTTGGGTGCTTTCGCATCCAGCCCCCAGTACCAAAACCGTTAAAGCTACCAGTGTGATCTTTTTCATTTTTTTGGATTTTAACTGAAAGCAATACTAAGAAGAATCATGGAAATCGCCGCGATAATGGTATTCAGCACATTCACCCAGTCGTTGTTTAACACCCCTTTGCGCTGTAAGGCTGCACCGAAAAAAGAGTCTGAAAGATTACCCAATAATCCGGCCAGTACAATCCCGGGAAACTGCCAGCCAAATGAATACATAAAACCATAAACAAGTGCAATCAGCACACTTCCAATAATACCAAACACAAAGCCTTCCAAACTCACCACTCCATCAGCTCCCCGTTGATCGGGCTTCCCTGTCAGGCAATTGAAAAAACGACGTCCATACAGGGTTCCAAGTTCTGAGGAAAGCGTATCAGAACAGGCAGCAGCGAGTACCGCGACTACTAGTAACAATCCTTCCTCCTTCCATTCCGGAAACAAGATTGCTAGTACCGCACCAAGACCTGCCATACCTCCGTTGGCCCAAACCTGGCTGGCTTTTCGATCGGTTTTATTCTTCTGATTTTCGGATACCCATTGCCGTTTAACTTTTTTTTTCCAGCGTGTTGCTCCTGCCCCGCATATAAAAAACAGCGCCAATGATAGTACACCAGTCACTCCTGTTCCCAGCCAGATCAGCCAGGCAAGTAAAGCACCCGAAGCGGCTGCCGGTTTATTCAGCAACCGTGCTTTAACTGTTAGTCCGGACAACAGGAGGAACAGCAAAAAAACAAGCAGATTAGTAATCCAATCCATTTATAGCATTGCTTTCCAGTAGTGCAGCCAGTCGAGCATGCGGCTTGTATAACCATATTCGTTATCAAACCAGGCAATCAGTTTTACCTGTCTGCCAACCACTGAAGTAAGACTTCCATCAATAATCAGTGAATGCGTATTACCCTTAATATCAGCCGAAACCAGTTCATCATCTGTGTAATCTAACACCGATGCATAATTGCTTTCAGCGGCTTTTTTGAAGATGGCATTTACCTGCTCCCTGCTCACTTCTTCCTTCATTTGAAGTGTAACATCTGTCAATGCCCCATTGGTAACCGGCACACGGATCGACATGGCTGCCAGTTGACCTTTCAAAGGAAACAGTCTGTCCAGCGATTTTACCAGGTCAATTTCTACCGGGATGATGGATTCAGCCGCTGCACGCCCCCGCCTGAACTGCGGATGCGCGGTATCCACCAGCTCCTGTCGGGAAGTATAGGAATGCAGAATATTAAAGTGTGCGGATTCTATTCC
>JAGKTB010000116.1:0-4673 GCA_018993145.1 Flavihumibacter sp. | reverse complement strand
CCGGTTTTCCCCATGGGGGTGGATCGGGTGGCAGATATCAGTGGGATGGGGGTATCATGGCTCAGCCATTCCCCCAAATCGCGACCGCCATTAACGATGCAGCTGACACCTTCCGGTACATTATTCTTTTTGAAAACTTCATTGATGATATTCTGACAGGCGATGGAGCAAAGCGGCGTTTTTTCAGATGCTTTCCAGATGCAGACATCACCACAAACCCATGCCAGCGCTGCGTTCCAGCTCCATACTGCTACCGGGAAATTAAAAGCGGAAATAATTCCAACAATACCCAGGGGATGCCATTGTTCATACATACGGTGACCCGGTCTTTCACTGTGCATGGTCAGGCCATACAACTGGCGTGATAAGCCTACTGCAAAATCGCAGATATCGATCATTTCCTGCACCTCACCATATCCTTCCTGCAGGCTTTTTCCCATTTCGTAGGATACCAGTTTGCCCAGGTTTTCCTTTTGCGCCCGAAGAGCTTCACCTACCTGCCGAACAATTTCCCCTCTGCGAGGAGCTGGCCACTGTCTCCATTCCAGGAAAGCAGCACCTGCCTGCTTAAGAATGGCCTCATAGGCAGCTTTATCGGTTGTCTGTACAGATCCTATCAATTTACCGTCAACAGGAGAATAAGACGAGATGGATGGGCCGGTTGATTCAAGCCAGTTTGATCCGGTAGAGCTGCCAATATTTTGAGCATCTACCCCAAGTGCGCGTAAAAATTCCATTGCAAGCTGTTTTAGCCGGCAAAGGTACAGTTTTCCCGATCAGTATTAGGATACCTCAGTATTGTTCCTGTTCATTGGGGAAATCTCCGTTGCGAACATCCTTCACATAATGTCCAACTGCTCCGAGGATCTGATCGTGCAGGTTCAAATATTTCCGAAGGAAGCGAGGATTAAAATCATTGTTGATGCCCAGCATGTCATGCATTACCAGTACCTGTCCATCGCACTGGTTGCCTGCTCCAATACCGATAGTTGGTATGGTAAGTGATTCGGTCACTTCTTTAGCCAGGGTGGCTGGAATTTTTTCAAGTACAATGGCAAAACAGCCGGCTTCCTGCAATAACAAGGCATCCTTTTTCAGTTTTTCTGCTTCGGCTTCTTCTTTTGCTCTTACAGTATAAGTGCCAAATTTGTAAATGGATTGCGGAGTCAGCCCAAGATGTCCCATCACTGGTATGCCTGCATGCACAATCCTCCGGATACTCTCTGCCACTTCCTCACCACCCTCCAGTTTAATGGAATGTCCACCAGTTTCTTTCATGATCCGGATGGCACTTGCCAGCGCAATATCAGAATTTGACTGGTAAGAACCGAATGGAAGATCCACCACTACCAGCGATCGGTTTACCCCTCGTACCACACATTGTGCATGATAGATCATATGTTCCAGTGTGATGGGAACGGTTGTATCATGACCGGCCATTACGTTACTGGCAGAATCACCCACCAATAAGACATCTACACCCGCTTCATCAAAAATCCGGGCAAAAGAATAATCATAAGCCGTAAGCATGGCTATCTTTTCCCCCGCAGATTTCATTTTCAGCAAGGTATTGGTTGTAACCTTTTTAACTTCTTTATGAACCGACATGATGAATTATTGTAATAAATTGAATATTGATAGTTCTCTCACTTCTGACGTCTCACTTTTCCCCTTTCACTTCTTCATAAAGTATATGCACCAATCCATCCGCCAAACCAATTTTGGGAACAAAAATTTCTTTTGCATCGGCCCATCGCATCACGTTAATGTAAATACTAAGGGCGGGAACAATAACATCCGCACGGTCTTCCCGCAAATTGTAGAGCCGCATCCGTTGTGATACTGTGAAACTGCTCAGTTCGCGATGATAATCTTTGAGAAGTTCCAGGGGAAGTGATTTGCCATCTTTCTTCTTGGACATAGAGAATATTTTGTTGATATTCCCCCCGGATCCTATACAGGTAACAGATTTGGCGCCTTTGGTGAATTGCCGGATCGTTTCCTTCATGTCATCCCAATGTGCTTCAGTTACCTGGTTTTTCAGGATACGGATCGTACCTATGTTGAAAGATTTTTTGTAAGCCAGTTTACCTTCGTTGAAAAAGGTTAATTCTGTACTGCCTCCACCCACATCAATGTAGAGATAGGATTGATCTTTATCCATATTCTCTGCAATGTGATTTTCGTAAATGAAGGAGGCTTCCTGATCGCCGGAAATGATATCAATCCGAATGCCTGTTTCTTTTTTTATATGATCGATAATTGCCGGACCATTGCTTGCATCCCGCATCGCAGAAGTAGCACAGGCTTTATAATGCTCAACACCGTAAACATCTATCAGTGCCCTGTAGGCCCGAATGGTTTTAATAATATGTTCTTCCTTTTGCGGAGAGATCGTCTGATTTTCAAAAACATCAAACCCTAACCGGAGTGGAACCCTGACCAGGTTTAACTTATTAAAACGTTCATTGCCCTGGTCGTCTATGATTACCTCTGTTATCAGTAAACGTGCGGCATTACTTCCAATATCGATAGCGGCTAATTTCAAGGCTGCTGATTTTCAGAAATACTTATGTTTCGGTTGCTTCCATTGCAGGCAGCTGATTGAGGCTGTCTACGATCTGCTGGCGGCTTCGCTTGGATTGAAGGTAGTTGTATTGTTCCACTTGGGACCTTACTTTTTTCCCTTTGTTCCTAACATATTGGTTCTGTAGATGATTGTCCAGAATTCTCGCTTTCACGTTATCATCCAGTTGAATTTCCAAGATGTTCTTCAACACTTTTTGAATATCCGGATCAAAAATCGGACAAGTGATTTCTACCCTGTGATCCAGGTTGCGAACCATCCAGTCGGCCGAAGATATATAAACTTTCTCTTTGCCTCCGTTGTGAAACCAAAACACCCTTGCATGCTCCAGGTACTCATCTACGATACTGATTGCTTGTACCGGTTTTTTGTATTTCCTGCTTTCTGAATACATGCAAAAAATACCTCTTACAATTAAGCGTACAGGTACACCTGTCCGCGCTGCTTCGTATAATTTTTCAATCAACAGCTCGTCAGAAAGCGAATTCATTTTCAGGGTGATGCCGCTTGGCTTTTTTTTCCTCGCTGCCCTTATTTCATGATTGATGAGTTTAATCAGTTCTCTTCTAAGTGTACCGGGACAAGGAATAAGTGATTTACAGCCTTTAAGAATGTCAGGTGAAGTGCGATGTTTCTCGAGGTATAAAAACACACGGTTGATATCCGCCATAATACCACGGTGAGCAGTCAGCAGGCAATGGTCTCCATAAATGGTAGCTGTACTTTCATTCATGTTGCCGGTACTCACAAATCCGTATTGTATGGTCCGGTTATTGATTCGTTTGCGGATGATGCAACATTTCGCATGTACTTTCATGTTAGGAATGCCGATCAGTACCCGAACACCTTCCTCTTCCAGTTTTTCCTTCCATTCAAGGTTGGCTTCTTCTTCAAATCTTGCCCGGAGTTCCATCATAACAGTTACTTCTTTCCCGTTTCGGACAGCATTGATCAGGGCATTGATAATTTTTGAATTGGATGCCAGTCGATATGCAGTGATCTTGATCGATACCACATCTTTGTCAATAGCGGCTTCTCTTAAAAGATCGATCACAGGGTTAAAGGAATGGTAGGGGAAATGCAGCATAATATCCTGCTCCAATACGATGTCTGTTACCCGGGAAGTACCTGCCAGCAGGGGATGCTGAAAGGGTTTTTTCCGTTGTGATTTTTTGCTGAAGACATTTGGGAAATCCATGAAATGACGGAAGTTGTGAATGCGCCCACCCGGAATCAGGTTGTCTTTACTGGTCAGGTTCATTTTGCGCATCAGAAATTCAAGTAGTGCGGCATCCATCTCTTTTTCATACACGAAGCGTACCGGTTTTCCTCTCCGGCGGTTCTTGACACCTTTTTCAATTTTCTGAATCAGGGTAGTGGATACATCATTGTCAATGTCAATTTCTGCATCTCTGGTCATTTTAAAGATCCAGGATTCAAATTTTTCATAGCCAAAATAAGAGAAGATCGAAGGCAGATTAAAACGGATGATATCTTCCAGCAGGATGATGTGTTTTTCACCATCAGGGGAGGGAAGCTGGATAAAGCGACCGACAGCTTTTGTAGGTATTTCTATCAAGGCATATTTGCGTGCAAAATCTGCAGATTTCCGGCTCATCAGTACAGCGAGAAACAGGGATTTATCGCGTAAGTAAGGAAAATTCGGAACCTGATCAATCATAAGAGGAATGGTATTTACCCTCACTTCTTCTTCAAAAAACTGTTTGACAAACAGCTTTTGTTCACGATTGAGCTGTTTTTCTGTAATCAGGAATATTTTTTCCTTTCTCAGATCGGCCTGTATCATTCCCCAGATCCGGTTGAACTCATGTTGCTGCTGCAGTACCCGTATCATGATCTCTTCCAGGATTTTTTCCGGTGAGATTTCCAGGTGCATATTCAGTTTGGCCTTTTTAGTATTACCCAGCTCAATCATTCGTTTCAGGGTGGCTACACGAACCCGGAAAAATTCATCCATATTGTTGGAGAAAATACCCAGGAACTTAATGCGCTCCCGCAGTGGATTGGTCGGATCTGCTGCTTCCTGCAAAACCCTGGCATTAAACGCAAGCCAGCTAATATCCCG
>JAGKTB010000115.1:0-10024 GCA_018993145.1 Flavihumibacter sp. | reverse complement strand
CAGGATATTTGGAAACCATTCCAAAATCCTGCTTTTTATTTGATAGCCTAACAATATTTTAAAGAATATTTTGGGGAAATTCAATCAAAAACGTATAATTTTGGCTCGCATTTTAAACATAGGCAATCAAACGAAAAATGAATAGTTTCCAACCATTTAGCGCTCCCCTTCAGCTGGACAGCCAGGTTGATGTACTTTTACATGCCTTTTGTTTTCTTCCCCGACCGCGACGTGGATGCTGATAGGACGAGCCCTTTGCACCGGCCCCTATCAGTGAAAAAAGCCCCAATGTATTATTATTTACACCAGAGGTGTACGCAGCACGTTTTCTGATCCTTTAATTTATTGCAAGTGGAAAATTCCGCCATTATCGTAAGGGTAGCCAATCCCGACGATATTCATTACGCCGTTACCATCACTGATGAAATGGAGTCCTCTGCCAAGGCAAGAGGAACGGGTATCGCTAAACGATCTCCTGAATACATCGAACAAAAGATGAAAGAGGGAAAGTCGGTCATAGCAGTTACTGAAAGTGGTACCTGGGTAGGTTTTTGTTATATCGAAACCTGGAGTCATGGTGAATACGTGGCGAATTCCGGATTGATCGTATCTCCTGAGTTTCGCAAAAGTGGCGTAGCCAAACGTATCAAAGAAAAAATCTTTGAGCTATCCCGTAAATTATACCCCACTGCCAAAATTTTTGGATTGACTACCGGGCTCGCTGTAATGAAAATTAATTCCGATTTAGGGTATGAACCAGTAACTTACTCGGAATTAACGCAGGATGAGGCATTCTGGGCCGGTTGTAAGAGCTGCGTGAACTACGATATATTGATGAGCAAGGATCGCAAGAACTGTTTCTGTACTGCGATGCTCTATGACCCCAAAGATCATTACAAACCGGAGGAAACAGCTGCTGATTTCAAACAACATTCCAAAGGATATGAGCGGTTGTTGCGGTTAAAGAAATCCCGTTTTCTGAAAGCATTCCGCAAAATCACCGGAACCGAATCCAAACCGGAAGGTGGCGGCGGAGGCGGAATGGCCAAAAAAAGGTTCTTTTCATTCTTTCATTTCTAAACTATTCTACGAAGATGACATCGAAAAAAGTTGTACTCGGATTTAGCGGCGGACTGGACACTACTTATTGCGCAAAGCACCTGTTTGAAGATCTGGGATATGAAGTGCATTCCATTATCGTAAATACAGGCGGATTTACAGAAGAAGAACTGTCGAAGATTGAAGCACATGCCAACCGCTTGGGAGTGAAATCACACACTAGTGTGAACGCAGTAAAAAACTATTACGATCGGATCATTCAATATCTAGTGTTTGGAAATGTATTGAAGAATAATACCTATCCGCTGAGTGTATCAGCAGAGCGACTAATCCAGGCGATTCATATAGCAGAACATGCAAAAAAAATCGGAGCGGATGCGGTGGCGCATGGAAGTACCGGTGCGGGAAACGACCAGGTAAGGTTTGATATGGTGTTTCATATCATGATTCCTGATCTGCCTATCCTGACACCGATCAGAGATCTGCAACTGAGTCGCGAGGCTGAAATCGACTACCTCAAAGCACGTGATGTAGAAATGAATTTTGAAAAGGCACAATACTCGATCAATAAGGGTTTATGGGGTACCAGTGTGGGAGGAAAGGAAACCCTGCACAGCAAAGGCATGTTGCCGGAAGAAGCCTGGCCCACACAGGTAAGCAAAACCCAGCCGGAAGAAGTGGTGCTGCATTTTGAAAAAGGTCACCTAACGGGAATCAATGGCCGCAGTTATGATCATCCGGTGGAAGCCATCCAGGCATTGCAGGCAATTGCAGGTCCGTTTGGAATTGGAAGAGATATCCATGTGGGTGATACCATCATCGGTATCAAAGGACGGGTTGGCTTTGAAGCTGCTGCTCCGATGGTAATATTAAAGAGTCATCATGCACTGGAGAAGCACGTGCTTACCAAGTGGCAGTTGAGCTGGAAAGACCAGCTGGCGCAGTTTTACGGGAACTGGATGCATGAGGGACAAATTCTGGATCCGGTAATGCGGGACATTGAGGCCTTTTTGAAGCATTCCCAGGAGACGGTGACAGGTGATGTATTTGTGCAGTTGCATCCGTATCGGTTCCAGATTATCGGAATTGAATCAAAATACGATCTGATGTCGAGCAAGTTTGGAAGATATGGTGAGATGAACAGCGGCTGGACCGGACAGGATGTGAGAGGCTTTAGTAAGATTTTCGGAAACCAGACGGCGATTTGGAAAGCGGTGAATGGAGAGTGAGTAAGGAAGATGGAGGAAGGGAAGATGGAGGAAGGGAAGAGGGAGGAAGGGAAGAGGGAGGAAGGGAAGAGGGAGGAAGGGAGGAGATACACAATTCAACAAACAGAACCATGGCAAAAATAACAGCAGGTATAATTGGAGGGGCGGGGTATACGGGTGGTGAATTGATCCGGTTGCTGATCAATCACCCGGGTGTGGAGCTGAGTTTTGTACACAGCAAGAGTAGCGCAGGAAAACCGCTCTATTCTGTACATGCTGATTTGATTGGAGATACGGAACTACTTTTCACGGATTCGCTGGAAACAAAAGTGGATTGCCTGTTTTTGTGCACGGGGCATGGTGAAGCGCGGAAATTCCTGGAAGCACATCCGCCGGCAGCAGGAACAAAAATCATTGATCTGTCGAATGATTTCCGATTGAAGGAGCAATCCACGTTTGGCAACTGGAACTTCGTTTATGGATTACCGGAATTGAACCGGGAAGCCATCCGTAAGGCAAATGCCATCGCCAATCCGGGTTGTTTTGCAACAGCTATTCAGGTAGGGTTATTGCCACTTGCCAAGGCTGGATTGCTGGATGAAATTTATACTACCGGAATTACGGGATCTACCGGAGCCGGTCAGGGGTTGAGTTCCACTTCTCATTTCAGTTGGAGAGCAAATAATATCCAGGCCTATAAAACCCTGACGCATCAGCACCTGGGAGAGATCGGCGAATCCTTATTGCAGTTACAACCGGATAGTGATATCGACCTGAGTTTTGTACCGTGGAGGGGCGATTTTACCCGGGGCATCTTCATCAGTTCAACTATTCATATGGAATTGCCCTATGAAGACCTGCTGGCGCTTTACGAAGTATTTTATGCTGATCATCCCTTTACAGTAGTAAGTACCGAGCCAATCTACCTGAAACAAATTGTAAACACCAACAAAGCAATCGTGCAAATCGAGAAAGTGGGCAGCAAACTTGTCATCCACAGTGCGATTGATAACCTCCTGAAAGGTGCAAGCGGACAGGCAGTTCAGAATATGAACCTAGTGTTTGGATTGGATGAATGTATGGGGCTGAAGCTGAAGGGAGTGGGGTTTTGAAAGAAGGGAGGAAAGGAGGAAGGGAGGAAAGGAGGAATGGAAGAATTAGCCGAGCTGCAAAAACTAAAAACAACGAAAATGAAACTATTTGACGTATATCCATTAAACAACATCACTATAACTCGGGCAAAGGGTGCACGGGTATGGGATGAACAGGGGAAATCCTACCTCGATATGTATGGAGGTCATGCCGTTATTTCTATTGGTCATACCCATCCCCATTGGGTAGAGCGAATTGAAGAGCAATTGGAAATGATTGCCTTCTATTCCAATTCGGTGGTGATCCCGCAGCAGAAGGTGCTGGCGGAATTGCTGGGTCGTATTTCAGGCAAAGAGAATTACCAGTTGTTCCTTTGTAATTCAGGTGCAGAAGCCAACGAGAATGCATTGAAACTGGCTTCTTTCCATACAGGACGCAGAAAAATTATCGCATTTAAAAAAGCGTTTCATGGCCGTACTTCCCTGGCCGTTGCGGCAACGGATAATCCGGCTATTGTAGCGCCGGTGAATCAAACGGATGCTGTGATTTTTCTTCCTTTCAATGATGTGGATGCACTCAAGGCAGTTTTTACAGCACAGGGTAACGACATCGCAGCAGTAATTGTAGAAGGCATTCAGGGTGTTGGTGGAATTAATGTGGCAACGAACGAGTTTTTGCAAACCATCCGTGAATGCTGTGATGCCTATGGAGCTGTTTATATCGCGGATTCCGTACAGTGTGGCTATGGCAGATCCGGCAAGTTTTATTCTCACGATTTCGCGGGAGTAAACGCAGATATTTATTCTATGGCCAAAGGAATGGGCAATGGGTTTCCAATTGGAGCGATTTCCATAGCGCCCCACCTGCATCCCAAACACGGTATGCTGGGAACAACCTTTGGTGGCAATCAACTGGCCTGTGCAGCAGCAATTGCAGTGCTGGAGGTAATCGAAAAGGAGGGGCTGATCGCAAATGCGGCAACCATCGGCGATTATCTTATGCAATCACTTCGGGAAATTCCGGAATTGAAAAATGTGCGGGGGCGAGGATTGATGATCGGCTTTGATATGCCTGATTCGCATACAGATCTCCGTAAGAAACTCTTAACTGATCATTTTGTTTTCACTGGCGAAGCCAAACCGAATGTGATTCGCCTGCTGCCTTCCCTGGCCTTAACCAGAGAAGAAGCAGATGAGTTCCTGGAGGCCGTTCGCAAGGAGATTTCAGTACCCGTGGGTTAACTCTATAAATTTTGACTATTCATGATGCATTTTACTTCTGTTCAGGATGTGCCGGATCTTCAGCAACTCGTGGATGCAGCTTTAGCGTATAAAGCGGATCCCTATAAAGATGAAAACCTTGGAAAACGAAAGCGGATCGGGATGTTGTTCCTGAATCCGAGTATGCGTACCCGTTTGAGTACCCAGGTAGCGGCACAGCAACTCGGAATGGAAGCGGTAGTGTTCAATGTAGGCAGTGAGGGATGGGCGCTTGAATTTGAAGAAGAAGCCATCATGAGTGGAACAACTGTGGAGCATGTGAAAGACGCAGCTCCGATCATGGCAAAGTATTTTGATATTCTTTGCATTCGCACCTTTCCCTCATTAAAGAACAAGGAGGATGATTATTCCGAATTGTATATCCGGCAGTTTATGAAGTATGCGGGCATTCCGATCGTGAGCCTGGAGAGTGCTACCCTGCATCCCTTGCAGAGCCTGACCGATATCATCACTATGCAGGAATACATGCGGCAGCCTTCGAAGGCGGCAACCTTTTCAGGACGAAAACCCAAGGTGGTATTGACCTGGGCACCGCATGTGAAACCACTTCCTCAATGTGTAGCAAATAGTTTCGCGCAATGGGTGAATGCCTGGGGCGAAGCGGATTTTGTAATCACCCATCCCGAAGATTATGAATTATCGGAGGCATTCACTAAAGGGGCACGTATCGAATACAACCAGGAAGAAGCATTGAAAGATGCTGATTTCGTGTATGTGAAAAACTGGAGTACGTTTACTGATTATGGTAAGATTTATACCAACGACCCGGAGTGGATGCTCACCAACGAAAAACTTGCGCTGACCAATGAAGCCAGGGTGATGCATTGCCTGCCGGTGCGTCGGAATGTGGAATTAAGTGATGAGATATTGGATGGACCGAATAGCCTGGTAACCACTCAGGCGGGTAACCGGGTGTGGGCGGCCCAGGCAGTACTGGCATCGATCCTTCGTGCTAAATAAGAGATATGGTTTTTGTTATCAAGATAGGTGGGAATGTGCTGGATGATCCGGCGGCATTGCAACAGTTTCTGCGAGATTTCGCATCGATCAATGGACCCAAGATCCTGGTGCATGGAGGTGGCAAGATTGCTACACGGTTGGGAGATCAATTAGGGATTGAATCGAAGTATGTGGATGGCAGACGTATTACAGATGATGCTACCATTGACCTGGTAACCATGGTGTATGGTGGCCTCGTAAACAAACAGCTGGTGGCACAATTGCAATCCCTGGGTTGTAATGCCATCGGGATAACAGGAGCAGATGGAAACCTGCTTCCGGCCGTGAAACGTCCGTTTAAAACAATCGATTATGGCTGGGTGGGGGATGTGAAAGCAGCTACCTTACCAGTGGATCGCTGGCAATTGTTGCTGGATAATGGCCTGGTTCCGGTGCTGGCGCCACTGACACATGATGGAGTTGGCCATATGCTGAATACCAACGCGGATACCATGGCGGCAACAATTGCAATTGCATTATCAGCACAATACCCCGTGCGGTTGATCTATTGTTTTGAGAAGAAGGGGATTCTTGAGCAGGTGGAGGACGAATCATCCGTGATCCGGTTTATCAATCCGGATTTGTATGCGCAACTGAAAGCGGAGCAGAAATTATTTGCGGGTATTTTACCCAAACTGGACAATGCCTTTGATGCGATTGGAAAGGGGGTGCAGCAGGTACTGATCGGACACGCTGCCGATCTGGTGCAGAATACGGGCACAGAAACAACAGGGACGTTAATTTCAGCTTGATTCATCCGCCGCGGTGAATGGTATTCTGCCTTTGGCGGATAGGAAAAGAAAAAGTATGGAGCAATTATATGAGGAGCCAGTGGAGCTGTTGAAGCAGCTGATCAGAACGCCGTCCCTGAGCCGGGAGGAGCAGGGTACTGCGAAGCTGATTCGTGCATTCCTTGAAACCCGGGGAGTGGAAGTGCAGCAGCAATTGAATAATGTATGGGCATTGAACCGCTATTTTCAGCCAGGAAAACCTACGGTAGTGCTGAACTCACATCATGATACAGTGAAACCGAATCCGCAGTATACAAGAGACCCGTTTGAGCCAGCCATTGAAGATGGTAAAATTTACGGCCTTGGCAGCAATGATGCGGGAGGGGCGCTGGTATCGCTGATCGCCTGTTTTCTTCATTTTTATGAACAAACCGATTTGCCGGTCAACCTGGTTTTAGCGGCCACGGCAGAGGAAGAAGTGTCTGGTGTAAATGGAGTGGAGGCCTTATTGAAAGATGCCAGCTTCTTAACCGCTGTAAAACAATTCGGTGAAACGGCTTTCCGGAACTGGTCGGCTATTGTAGGAGAACCGACCGAAATGGAACTGGCGGTATCGGAGAAAGGTTTACTGGTGCTGGATTGCACGGTAACCGGAAAAACCGGACATGCAGCCAGGCAGGAAGGAATTAATGCGTTGTATAAAGCAGTAGATGCGATCAACTGGTTCAGAAACTATCAGTTTCCCAGGGTATCGCCAACACTCGGACCGGTGCACATGAACGTGACCGTTATACAAACTGAAAATAAAGCACATAATGTGGTTCCCGGAACCTGCCAGTTTACGGTGTATATCCGGGTGACGGACGCTTATACACACGAAGAAATTGTGGAGATTGTACAGGATGCTGTGGACGCCGAAATTAAACCGCGCAGTATGCGGATGCGGGCTACGGCTATCGGTGATGCACACCCGCTGGTGATGGCCGGTAAAAAACTGGGTAAAAAATCCTATGGTTCTCCCACCTGTTCGGATAAAGCCTTGCTGCCTTTTCCGGCATTGAAGTGCGGGCCGGGTTTTAGCGGAAGAAGTCACACTGCGGATGAATTCATTTATCTGGATGAAATTCGTGATGGCATCAAAACCTATATTGAACTGATTGAAACCGCGTTTCCTTTTTTTGAAGCATCTAATAGTTAAAACTGTAACATGAAACTCTGGCAAAAAAATACAGCATCGCTTAAGGAAGTGGAACAATTTACGGTTGGCCGTGATCGTGAGTTTGATCAGCAGATGGCCCGCCAGGATGTGCTGGGAAATATGGCGCATGCCATCATGCTGGAAGAAATCGGCTTGCTTACAACCGATGAAAAAGAGCAATTGCTGGCGGAGTTGAAACAAATTTATGTGTTGGCCGAGAAAGGCGAGCTGCTCATCGGCGAAGGAATTGAAGATATTCACTCACAGGTAGAATACCTGCTCACCCAGGCATTGGGTGATACCGGTAAAAAGATTCACAGTGCCCGAAGCCGGAACGACCAGGTGCTGGTAGACCTGAAATTGTTTCTGCGTGATGAAATTCAGGCACTGGTGGAAGTAGTACAACCGTTTTTCGAATTACTTCAGGCCCAGAGCGAAAAATACAAGGATCATTTATTACCTGGATATACCCATCTTCAGCTGGCTATGCCTTCTTCTTTTGGGCTCTGGTTCGGTGCCTATGCGGAAAGCCTGGTGGATGATCTGACCACCCTGCTGGCGGCCTATGAAGTAGTAAATAAAAACCCGTTGGGATCCGCCGCAGGATACGGATCCTCTTTTCCGATCAAACGGCAACGGACAACCGAACTACTCGGATTTGCTCAATTAAATCACAATGTTGTATATGCACAGATGGGAAGGGGTAAGGCGGAACGCATTGTAGCAATGGCATTGGCCAACCTGGCAGATACCCTGGCAAAATTATCGATGGATGCATGCCTGTACCTGAATCAGAATTTCGGGTTCATCAGTTTCCCGCCTGAGTTGACAACGGGTAGCAGCATCATGCCGCA
Organism: Flavihumibacter sp.; assembly: GCA_018993145.1. Lineage (GTDB taxonomy): Bacteria > Bacteroidota > Bacteroidia > Chitinophagales > Chitinophagaceae > Flavihumibacter. The sequence goes on along the minus strand of JAGKTB010000115.1, from coordinate 1,603 downwards.
TAAAAAGAATCCCGATGTGTTTGAGCTGATCCGCTCACATGGCAACCGAATCAAGGCACTGCCGAATGAGATTATGCTGATGACCACCAACCTGCCATCGGGGTATCACCGGGATCTTCAATTGCTGAAAGAACACCTGTTTCCTGCATTCGGTACGCTGAAAGACTGTTTCAATATGGCGGGACTGATGCTTTCGCAGATCGAAATCCGACCCAATCTTTTACATGATGAAAAATATAAATATTTGTTCAGTGTGGGAGAAGTGAACAGGCTGGTATTGGAGGGAGTGGCCTTCCGGGATGCTTACAAGCAGGTAGGTCTGGCAATCGAAAGCGGCAACTATCAATACCAAACTGAGCTGCGGCATACTCATGAAGGCAGTATCGGCAACCTATGTACGGATCAGATAAAAGAATCCATGGAGGCTGTACTGAACCGGTTCAATTTTAGCACAGTAAATGCCGCTGTGGAGCAATTATTACGTTAACTTGCCCATTCGTTGCCCCGGAAAGGTGCTTAATTGAACCATTACATGCAAAAACGTATCGCTTTATTCGGATCCACCGGCTCCATTGGAACCCAGGCATTGGCAGTAATTGAAGCCAATCCTCAGTTGTTTACGGCAGAAATTCTGACTGCCCAGCAAAACGATGAATTACTGATCAAACAGGCGCTTCAATTCCAGCCCAATATTGTGGTGATCGGGGATGAATCCCGCTACCAGAAAGTGAAGCAGGCCCTGGCCGGCACCGATATCAAGGTGTTTGCCGGGGAGAAGGCATTGGAGGAAGTAGCGGCATTGGATTGTTATGACCTGATGCTGGCGGGTATAGTTGGATTTGCCGGATTAAAACCTACGCTGCAGGCGGTTGAGCAGGGAAAACCGGTAGCCCTGGCCAACAAGGAAACGCTGGTGGTGGCGGGTGATATCGTGATGCAGAAAGCGATTGAAAAGCGGGTGCCCATCATCCCGGTAGACAGCGAACACAGCGCCATCTTTCAGTGCCTGGTGGGAGAAAACCTGAACCCCATTGATAAAATCATATTAACAGCATCCGGTGGGCCTTTCCTTGGAAAGAAACCTAATTTCCTGGTGAATGTGAAGCGGGATCATGCGTTGCAGCATCCCAACTGGAGCATGGGAGCCAAGATCACCATTGATTCGGCCACTTTGATGAATAAGGGGCTGGAAATGATTGAAGCAAAATGGTTATTCAACCTGAAGCCGGAGCAGGTGCAGGTAATGGTGCATCCGCAAAGTATCATACATAGTATGGTGCAGTTTGAGGATGGATCAATCAAAGCGCAGATGGGGTTACCGGATATGAAATTACCGATTCAATATGCGATGGCTTTTCCGCAGCGGATCGTGAACCAGTTTCCGCGCTATGATTTCCGTAAACCGAATACACTAACATTTGAAGAGCCGGATGTAAAGACCTTCAGAAACCTGGCACTGGCAACAGAGGCCTTGTATAAGGGAGGTAATCTGCCCTGTATCTTAAATGCCGCGAATGAAATTGCGGTATATGCCTTTTTAAGAAACAGGGTGGGATTCCTGGACATGACCGATGTGATCGAACGGACCATGAATAAACTGGAG
>JAGKTB010000114.1:0-6701 GCA_018993145.1 Flavihumibacter sp. | reverse complement strand
TGATTTGGGTTTTAAGTTTCAGGCTATCGGTACGCAGGTTGGTAAGTGTAACATTGACCTTGTCTACATCCAATTGTTCTGCAAATCCATTTTTATAGATCTCACGGGTATCATGGTAGAGCTTTTCAAAGCGTTCTATATTATCATGAAAAAGCTCCAGTTGCTGTTCACCGATCAATAATTGGTAGTACACTTTATGAACATTGACAGCGATGGAAACTTCGGTGATCTCTGCATTTTTGCGGGCGAATTCCATCGCTGCATTCCGTGCCTGCAATCCTACGAATACCTGTCCGTCGAACAGGATCTGGTTGAGTTCAGCGCCTGTGGTGGCTGAGTACTGAACACCAAATTGTACCGGAATAAAAGTGCCGGGTGCTCCGCCAAAAAATTCTCCGGGAACCAGGCTGACCGGCAATTTGATATTATCAATGAGATTAAAAGAACCATTCACCTGGGGCAGGGCGCTGGCAGTAACTTCGCGGTTCACCTGTTGCTGAATACGAATATCTTCCAGCACTTTTTTTACCTGGTAACTATGCTGCTTTGCATATGCCACAGCTTCCTGGATGCTTAAGGCTTCTGTTTTTCTTCCTTCCTGTGCGTAGGTGCCCAAAGAGCCGCTTATCAGTATAAGTAGCAACCCAACTGATAAGAACCTCCACAACGTTTGCTTGTTCATTGTTAACTGATTTAGATCTTTTTCTTTTTTTGCTGATACTCCAGAACCAACCGATACCCTTCCAGTGTGACGATACCAAACAGATAATGTTCAATAATCTGCTGCTCAACATCGGCAAGGGTTAATTTGTTCCCGCTGTAAAACACGGGATCCAATGGCATAAGCATGCTTTCAATACGAAATCGGGCGATGATGTCGACATTCAGTTCCTGACGGTAGAGTTGTTCCTGAATGCCTCTGATCAGATTGTCTCGAATGGTATTGTAGATGAAATCGTTTTTGTGTTGCAGAAATTTTTCATAGGCTTTAGGATGATATTTTTTCAGATCCAGTATCACGGAGGGGTTCATGTTCCGAAACATCTCTTCCACCATTTCCATCGCTTTAAACATTTCATCAATGGCATTTTCTGCACTGAACTTATCAATATCGCATCGATCCCTTGATTCACAGATCTTACACTGAATCACTTCCAGCACCAGTTCTTCCTTATCGGCAAAATACTGGTAGATCGTTTTTTTGCTGATCCCCATTTCACTGGCGATATCGTCCATACTCACGCTACGGATGCCGTATTTCATAAATAAATCTCGGCTCCTGACAAGAATGCGGTCCCTGGTTTCGTGTTCACTCATAATCGGGCCCAAAACTATGGAAACTTTAAATGTAACAAAAGTTTCCATCACATTATTTTACCATTCGTCCAGAAATTGAGTGTTCCACCGCCTTTCACTCCGCCGTGGCGGGTGGCACCGGTCGGGTGAAGGAAGGCCGCGCCAGACGAAGTCGGGTTAAAATACCGGCAGAGTGCCTGCCCGCATTTTAGTAGGTTTGCACAAGGAACTGAACTATGGACAATCAACCAATTCGAACCGATGGCTGGCGTTGGAAAAAAATTTTCCAGTATTTCTTACAGGGATTACTGGTTACTGCTCCTGTAGTAATTACGGGTTATTTGGTTTATTGGTTTGTTTCTTCGGTGGATAACCTGCTTCCCATTTTCCAGGAAGAAACACCGGAGGGCGGACTATCCACCCGGAATTATGGATTAGGGTTTATCATCATTATTGTTGCGCTGATAGTTATCGGGTACCTGAGTTCCAACTTTATCACCAGCAGACTCTTCAGTTTTTTCGACCAGTTCCTGGAGAAAGCTCCAGGCATCAAATTCATTTATTCATCCATCAAGGATTTCTTCGAGGCATTTGCAGGTAACAAACGCAAATTCAATAAACCGGTGGCCGTGTCTCTGCATCAGCCCGATGTATTCCAGATCGGGTTTGTAACAGATGAGGATGCCAGCGAATTCGGATTCTCTGATTATATCACGGTATACATTCCATTTTCCTACTCCTTTGCAGGACAAACCTATCTCGTTCCCAGGAGCAGGGTACGTCCTTTGGATCATATCAAACCAGCTGATGCCATGAAATACGTGGTATCGGGAGGAATCGCCGAACCCGACCAGGAACCTACCCCTCCCCGCGAGTAGGAAATTGTTGGATATGCGAACTATATGTTTACTGGCGGCAGTGCTTCTGCTGCACAACCCCGTTTATTGCTGGGGCTTTTTTGCACATGAAAAAATCAATGGCTATGCGATTTATCTGCTGCCTCCGGAAATGCTGGTATTCTACAAGCCAGCACAGGCTTACCTGCAGGCCCATGCAACCGATCCGGATAAACGTCGATATGTCGTAAAAGCGGAAGGGCCGAGGCATTTCATCGACCTGGACCAATATGGCCAATTCCCATTTACTGAATTACCCCGAAAATGGGAAGATGCCCGAAAAAAATTCGGGGAGGACAGCCTTCAACAGCATGGCATTCTTCCCTGGCGCATTTTACAGGTACTTGGCATGCTGACCAGTGCATTCAGGGAAAAAAATACCGCTTCGATCCTGAAGCTTTCCGCTGATCTCGGGCATTATATCGGAGATGCGCATGTGCCCCTGCATACCAGTTCCAATCACAATGGCCAGAAAACCAACCAGCATGGCATTCATGGTTTCTGGGAAAGCCGGCTACCGGAATTGCTGGCAGATCAGGAATGGGATTTCTTTCTGGAGAAAGCCAGTTATATCCCACAGCCAGCAGAAAGAACCTGGCAGATCATCCTGGAAAGTGCAGCTGCTGTGGATTCGGTGCTGGAGCTGGAAGCGATACTGAGTAAAACCATTCCACCCGATCAGAAATATGCCTTTGAGTGGCGCAAGCAAACCCTGGTGAGACAGTATTCAAGCGGGTTCAGCAGGCTGTATAACCAGGCCCTGAAAGGAATGGTAGAACGCCGGATGCGACAATCGGTGCAGGCAGTAGCAGATTATTGGTACACGGCCTGGGTAAATGCGGGACAGCCATCCCTGCAACAATTGGCTAGAAAAAAAGCCCAATCGAATGCAGAGCCAGGAATTGACAGCCTGAGTATTTTATGGAGAAGCCAACCTATCAAGGGCAAATCCTGCGACTAAGGACAAGGAGAATTGACATTTTTTAAGGAACTTGCGGACTCACCAAACCAGCCAACGAAGTGGTACATAACTTTAATGCAGGCCCGTCTATCTTACCCAAAGAAGTCTTTCAGGCGGCCAGCGAAGCCATTCTCAATTATAATAACATGGGACTCTCCATACTGGAAATCGGGCATCGCACCGATGCTTTCCAGGCAGTAATGGACGAAGCCCGCTCCCTGGTGAAGGAACTGATGCAGCTAAATGACCAGAAAGAAGTATTATTTCTTCACGGAGGTGCATCCACGCAATTTTTCCAGGTGCCGATGAACCTGCTGGCAGCAGATCGTAAGGCGGCCTATCTGGATGGAGGAACATGGGGAGTTAAAGCAATAAAAGATGCCAAACTATATGGCACTGTAGAAGTAGTAGCCAGCTCGAAGGACAAAAATTATTCGTATATCCCTGACGGTTATACGATTCCCAATGATGCAGCCTATTTTCATTATACCACCAACAATACGGTTGAAGGCACGCAGATGCATTCGATTCCTGAAACGAATGTTCCGCTCGTAGCAGATATGAGCAGTGATATACTGAGCACGCAGATGGACTTCAATCGCTTTTCGCTGATCTATGCAGGAGCGCAAAAAAACATTGGTGCAGCAGGGGTAAACCTGGTGATTGTGGATCCTTCCATTCTTGGGAAAACAGATCGCGCCCTCCCCACCATGATGGATTACAGGGAGCATATTAAAAACGGGTCCATGCTGAATACGCCACCTGTTTTTGCCGTATACGTATGTATGCTCACCTTGCGCTGGCTGAAACAACAGGGAGGAGTAGCAGCTATTCAGCAGATCAATGAAAAGAAGGCACAACTCTTGTATGATACCATAGATCAGAATAGCATCTATACGGCACCGGTAGCTAAAAAAGACCGGAGCCGGATGAATGCAGTATTCACCATACAGGACCCGGAGGTAGAAAAAGAGTTTTTGACAGCTGCCAAAGCGGAAGGATTTTATGGTGTGAAAGGGCATCGTTCCGTGGGTGGTTTTCGCATCAGCATGTACAATGCATTACCCTATGAAAGCGTAGTAACATTAACCGAATTCATGAAAGAATTCGCAACAAAAAAAGGATAATCCTTACATTTAAATAACATGGCCAGGATACAACCATTCAAAGCAGTTCGCCCGCAGACAGATAAAGCCGCCCAGGTAGCGTCTCCACCTTATGATGTATTAAATTCAGCAGAAGCTGCTGAACAGACAAAAAACAATCCCAACAGTTTTTTACGCATTACCAAATCCGAAGTGGATTTACCGGGAATTGCTGATATTCATACCGCTGAAGTATATGAAAAGGCAAAATCCAATTTGCAGGATTTTCTTTCGAAAGGCATACTCCTCAGAGAGGATAAACCCTGCTATTATATCTATGAACTGGTAATGAATGGCAGGCATCAAACCGGACTTGTTGCTGTGTCATCTGTAGATGATTATGAAGCGGACATTATCAAAAAACATGAATTCACAAGGCCTGAAAAAGAGCAGGATCGAATCAATCATATTCGTACCAGCGGTGCCCAAACAGGAAATGTATTCCTGGCTTACCGCGATGTAGCAGCCATTAACTCACTGATTGAAGATTGGAAGCAACGGACACCCTTATACGATTTCGTAGCAGAAGATGGTATCGGTCATACTATTTGGGTGGTTAACGAGGAGGCAGCCATCGCGCAGCTAACAGAACTATTTGACAAAGAAGTACCATATACCTACATAGCGGATGGACATCACCGGGCAGCTTCCGCAGCAAAAGTGCGGAAATCACTGGAGGCAGGTTATCATGATCATGCCAATTATTTTTTAACGACCTTGTTTCCTGCCGGTGAATTACATATCATGGACTATAACCGGGTGGTAAAAGATCTGAATGGACATACTGAATCAGATTTTCTGAGGGCCTTATATGATCATTTTGAAGTGGAGCGTATGCCTTCCGCTTTTTCTCCCACCAGGCTGCATGAATTCGGTATGTATTTGGGAGAGCAATGGTTTAAACTGACAGCCAAAGAAGGAACGTATAAAACTGATCCGATTGGTGTGCTGGATGTGACCATTCTTTCGAAACTGATACTGGATCCTATCCTTGGCATTAAAGACCAGCGGACGGATAAACGAATTGATTTTGTTGGCGGCATACGCGGGTTGGGCGAACTGGAAAAGCGGGTGAACAGTGGTGAAATGAAAATCGCTTTCAGTCTTCATCCCGTTAGTATCCAGCAATTGTTTGATATTGCCGACAGTGGAAATGTAATGCCCCCCAAAAGCACCTGGTTTGAACCCAAGTTACGCGATGGCTTATTGACTCATTTAATCTACGAATAATGCGAAAAGTCCTTCTTCTGTGTTGTCTGATTTGGTTGGGAAGCAGTATTGAACTGGCTGCACAGGAAGATGTCAAATCCTTACATGCCAATGCGAGGAAATATATGCAGGAATCCGACTATTCAAACGCTGTGCTGGTTTTGAATAAGGCATTATCCCTTGAACCTGCCAATGCAGACCTGCAAAATGATTTGCTTTTCACCTATTACCTGGCCCGTAACTATGGAAAAGCCATGGAATTGGGAAAACAGCTGGTGAACACGGACAAGCCGGATATTCGTAGTTTTCAGTTACTGGGACTCACCTATCGCGCTATTGAAGAAAATAAGGAAGCAGAAAAACTCTATAAAAACGGGATACGTATTCATCCCAATAGTGGTGTACTGTACAATGAATTTGGAGAATTCCTCTGGGCTAAAGAGAAATTTGAAGCGGCCGTAGAGCAATGGGAAAAAGGAATAGCGGCAGATCCCAATTATTCCGGTAATTATTATAATGCTGCTAAACATTATTATCTGACCAAGGATAAAATCTGGGCACTGATCTATGGGGAAATTTTCGTTAACCTGGAAAGTTACAGCCGACGTACTCCGGAGATCAAGGAACTCCTGCTAAACGGATACAAAAAATACTATGGCAAGATGGGTGAATTACAGCCAGCTAACCCCAAAAATGGATTTGAACTGACTGTAAGCGGAATCTTCGACAAACATGCCGGAACGGTAAGTTCCGGAATCAGTGCAGCCAGCCTAACCAAACTGCGTAGCAAATTCATACTCGACTGGTATGAAAAAGAGCCGGTCGCTTATCCTTTCCGCCTGTTTGAATATCATCGTCAATTATTAAGGGAAGGCTATTTTGAAGCCTATAATCAGTGGCTCTTCGGTGCAGCTCAAAACCTGCCTGCATTCCAGCAATGGTCCCAGGCCAATACCACCACATATGAAGCCTTTCTGCAATACCAGCGTGGCAGAGTATTCAAACTACCTGCGAACCAGGATTATCGCTTTCTGGACAACAAGAAATAAGCATTGATTTTCAATTGTTTAAAAAAAATTACCGAAAACTGACAAATATTTTAATCAATGTTTGAACATTGGTGTTATACTTTTTATTAATTTTGTTCCACAAAGAAAATTTCAACACACAATGAAAAAGGCAATTTTTGTATTC
>JAGKTB010000113.1:0-7402 GCA_018993145.1 Flavihumibacter sp. | reverse complement strand
TTTCAGCCTTCCGGCAAGGATACCACCCAGACAGAACAACCGGCTGGCAAGGCCTGGAAAATTTCCCTGGGAAGGATAGAATTCAATAACATCAGGCTCCAGTATGATGATCAAACTTCCGGAATGCATGCAGCCCTTGTACTGAAAAACCTGAGCTGGCGATTTAAAGAAACGGATGTTTCAGGCGGGAGCTATGATTTCAATGATTTACGCATCACCGGATTGAATGGCTTTTATGCTCAAGAGTACCGGAGAAAAGATCCAGTTGATAAACCTGTTGATACAATTGCAAGCAATCCGCTTTCATTATTAATAAAAGGGAAACTTATTCAACTGGATGACATCTGTTTTGCCTACCGGGATGAAGGCAGTGGTATTCATACAGGCTGGCAACTGGAGCAGGGCCGTATCGAATTGTTGAATGCAAATGTGGGGGCTAACAGGTATCTGTCTGGAAATATTAAACTACAATCCCCCAAAGGATATCTCATTCGGCAAAAAGGACTTGAGACCCTGGACGGAATGACTGAAGCATCCCAGCCCCTGGTAGTAAACCTTCAATCTATTAATCTGAAAGGTAGTGCATTTGGCATGCAAAATCTGGAAGAGAAAAGAAGCCCTTACTCCAGTTCCATCGATTTTAATTATCTCGGACTATCTGCCATACAAACCAATATAACCAACATCAACTGGAAAGAACATAAATTAACGGCTGAACTTGATCATTTGTCAGCAAAAGAAAAATCTGGTTTCAGGCTGGAGCAGGCTTCCGGAAAACTTGCCTATGAAAACCAACGGTTATCCTTAACCGATTATGCAATCAAAACGGGCTCGAGCCAGTTATCCAATTCCCTTGAACTCTATTTACCATCCAACCAACAAGGAAAAATCATAACAGATCAGATTGGTATTCAGGCGCAACTCACTGCATCCAGGCTTGCGCTCAGCGAAGTATTGTTTTTTGTGCCAGAACTGAAACAGGATACCAATTTTAGAAAGTGGTGGAATAAAGAAATCCGGCTCAACGGTCAGGTATCCGGTAATTTAACCGCACTCCGGCTTCAGGCTTTTCATTTGCAAGATAACACTGGCAACGACATTCATCTTTCCGGGATAGTTCGCTCACTTACGGTTCCGGATAAATTCAGTGCCGAGCTTTCCAACCTCTCGATTGAAACCGGAAAATCAGCTATCACTTCCTGGATATCTGAAAGTCTGCTCCCTGCTAACATTGAATTACCCGAACGAATTGATTTGCGCGGCAGGCTTTCAGGAAACATGAATATTGCGAATGCTGCGCTTACACTGAATTCAAGTTATGGGTTGATTCGATTTCAGGGTTGGGTTAACGGGATCAAACAAACATCCACTGCCCGCTATGAACTGGATCTTCAGGAACTAAATATGAATGTTGGCCAATGGATTCGGGATACCTCCCTTGGGTTGATTGTAGCGTCTGGGAAAGTTAAGGGCCATGGATTGGATCCGGAAACCATGAACGGTGAAGCTGCTATCCGGATTCAGGAAGCAAGCTTTAAAGGGTACAACTACCAACAGATTGATATAACCGGGAGTCTGAATCACCAACAGTATACCGCTTATATAAACAGCCTGGATACCAATCTTCAAACCCAGGTGGAACTGACTGGTGTGCTCACCGATGGATATCCTTCCCTGAATGGCAAACTAACTATAAATCGCGCCGATTTGCAGGCTGTTGGTTTAAGTACCGGTCCGTTTATTGTAAAGGGTGAAATCGATCTGGATCTGAAAGATACAAGACCGCGCAAGCTGGAAGGAACTGTATTTATTCATCATGTTCAATATGCGAATGATCAGGATCTGATACAGCTTGACAGCCTTGCTATACTGGCCCGAGCAGATTTGGATAGTCAGCATATAAAATTGGAAGGCCCAATTGGCTTCATAACCCTTGATGGAAACTATGATTATACTCAACTTGCAGCTGCTGTCAGCAATATCATCGAAAGGCATTTAAATCCTGCTGACAGTTTCGTTATAGCAAAATCCGATTCCATGGCATATCAATCAGCCCGGCTTACTGCATCGCTGTTGCTGCCCCGCTCCATGAAAAAGCTCCTGCCTGATCTGCAAATCAGGCAACCATTAACGCTGGAAGGCAGTATGAACACAGATAGCAGCATGCTTTACCTGGAAGCGGTCCATCCTCAATTCAGATATACCACGGCGATCGTTGACAGTTTTAGGCTGAAATTACTTTTTGATGAGGATACAATTAATACTTCCATCCAGATTGCACAGATAGAACATCCTGCTTTTCCTGTTTATAATATGACCGTAACAGCAAAAGGGAAACCCGGAAATATCAACTGGTTATTGGCAGTAGATGATGCCGAAAAAAAACCATCCTATCGGGTAGGAGGCAACTGGCAGGGACCATCGCTGCGTGACTGGAGTCTTGGTTTGGATCCGGAAATTGTATTAAACAAAGAGCGTTTTACAACAGTTGCAGACTCAGCCATTGTTTTCAGAAAAGGGCAGCTATGGGACGCCGCATTTGAAATTCGGTCCGATAGTCAATCGGTTAAGCTGGAGCATATCCGGCTGGATAGTTTTAAAAACGTAGCTTATCAGTTATTGATCAAGGATTTTGAAGCACGAACGATCAGTGCTTTTATTTCCAAAGACACAACGCTGGCAGAGGGAACGATCAATGCCAGGTTGCGATTAAATCAAACTGTAACAGACTCCTCGATTGCGGGAACTGTATCTGTGGATAATCTTCGGCTTTTCGGAAAACAAGTTGGCAACTTAAACACTGAGTTGACAAAAGAAGGCGCCAGCATAGGCGTACTTGCTACCTTGGAAGGATATGGAAACAATGTAAAAATGGAAGGCAATTATGCTGATCGTATAAATGCAACCATTCGATTTGACAGTTTGCAATTGGCAAGCGCTGAACCATTCACAGCTGGAGCAACCACCAATATGAGTGGTGCCATTACAGGCAATCTGGATATTACTGGTGAACTCACCAATCCGGATATCAATGGTTCACTGGTGTTTCACAAAGGAAAATTACGTGTTTCTTACCTCAATAATCCTTTAGAGATTGATCAGCAGGAGCTGAGATTTGCCAACCGGAACCTGTTATTAAACCAATTCACACTTACCGATACAACAGGAGGGAAAGCGATAATGGATGGTACCATCAGGTTGGAAAACCTGCTCAATCCAGGCTTTGACCTGGGAGTAGATGCGCGTAATTTTTTGGTATTGGGACCAAAAAGTTCAGAAGAACAAATGATATGGGGGCCTGCCAGAATCAATAGTACCATCGCTATCAAAGGTGATCTGTCACTGCCCAAAGTTGACATGCAATTGAAACTGGTAGACAAATCAGCAATCGGATTTGTTGTGCCGGATGAGGAACCTGGTATTGCCAACCGGGAAGGTGTTATCGAATTTGTAAACCGGCAGAATCCGCCCGATTCCACATTGATTATCCAAAGTGTTAAGAAAAAAAGCCCTGCCACGCAATTTAGCGGGATTGAGTTTTCAGGAGATATTGAATTGACACCAGCATCCACATTAACTATTGTAATAGATCCCTACAATGGAGATTTTCTTGAGGTAAAAGGCCGTACCAGTTTGAATGTAAAGATTGAACAGGGAAATCGAATAGGCATTACCGGTGTATATGAAATTGAGGGAGGCAAATATGAAATGTCGCTCAACCAGTTAATCAAACGAAGTTTTGTTATTGAAAAAGGAAGCACAATAACCTGGAATGGCGATCCGCTTGAAGCTGCTATCAATATTCGCGCAAAATACCAGGTTGATGCGCCCGCAATAGATCTGATCCGGGACCAGAGCAGTGGGACAAGAGCAGAACTGACAAGCCTCAGGCAAAAAGTACCGGTAGATGTTTACATGAATATTCGTGATGAGCTGATGAAACCGGATATCAGTTTCGAACTCGACATGCCGGAAAAAGACCGGAATTTCTTTAACGGTGCCGTATATACGCGGCTTAAGCAGATCAACAACAACGAATCCGAGCTTACCAAGCAGGTAATGGCATTGCTGGTATTACAAACCTTCCTTTCGGAAAATCCGCTTCAAAGCCTGGAGAACAGAAGTGGCGGAGGCATTGGGCTTGCTGCAAAACAGAGTGTAAGCAAGATTCTATCCCAGCAACTGAATACATTGGCCGGCAACCTGATTAGTGGAATCGATCTGAACTTCGACCTGGAAACCAGGGAGGATTATATGAGTGGAAGTCGGCAGGAATCAACTGTCCTGAGTGTAGGAGCAAGCAAATCGCTGTTCAATAATCGGTTAACCGTATCCGTTGGTTCAAATATTGGAGTATTGGGAAATGCACCCACGAATGGCGCACAACTAATTGGGGATGTACTGATCGAATACAAATTGAGCAGAGATGGCCGGTACCGGATCAGAGCATATCAGCGAAATCAGACAGATGCCATACTACTGGGGCAGATCATTGAAACAGGGGTGTCTTTTATACTGGTAATGGACTTCGATCATTTCAGACAGATATTTGAAAAAGCAAAAAAGCAGCAGGAGAATGCACGCAATTCAGAAAAATAGATGGATCATCTGGCTGCTCCTGAGCTTTTGGTTGTCAACAGGATGCAGTACAACCCGCACCGTGCCGGAAGGAGACCGACTCTACCTGGGTGCGGAGGTTAAATGGGAGGAGAAAAAACCTGGTCGGCATAAGGAGTTGGGAGAGACACTGCTTTCCTTAAGCAGGCCGAGTCCAAATCGCAAATTTTTGGGGATGCCGATTCGGTTATGGTTATATAATCTTGGAAATAAGCCGACCGGAAAAGGGCTCAATCACTTATTAAGAAATAAATGGGGGGAACCTCCGGTATTGTTAAGTAAAGCTAAGCCCTCCTATTCTGCTGATGTATTGACAAGTCATATTGAAGACCTAGGCTTTTTGCAGGCTTCCACCGGTTATGAAACCAAACCAATCGGTAAAAAGAAAGCAAAAATCGAGTATGCCGTTACTGCCGGCACCAGGTACAGAATAAGGGAAGTAAAAATGGAACTGGATAGTTCCAGACTCGGAAAACAGATACAAAGAAGCACTGATAACAGCAGGTTAATACCAGGGCGGTTTTACAATTTGGAGCAAATCAAGAATGAACGGGAAAGAATCAGCAATTATGTACGCCAGCGGGGCTTTTATTATTTCAATCCGGATCATCTTCTCGTAGAGGTTGACAGCAATTACAATGGCGAGGTGGTATTGTATGTCCGATTGAAGGATTCTATTCCAGCAAATGTGAAAACTGCTTACCGAATGGGAAGCATCACGCTCTTTCCAACCTATAATCTTTCGGAAGACAGCCTGGTTCGAAATAAAGAGGCAGAAGATCTCGGTCCCTACCGGGTTAAGGATATTCACGATCTGTTTCTCCCGAAAATATTCAGCCGGTACGTATTACTGAAAGAAGATAGTCTATACCGGTTTCGGGCACATGAACGAACACTTGAGCGTTTGATGAGCCTGGGTACCTATAAGTTTGTAAAAACGGAAATGGAGGCCGCCGACAGCAACCGGCTGAATGCCCGTTTTTTCATGACACCTACTCCAAGAAGAAGTTTGCAGGTTGAATTGAACGGCAATAGTAAGTCGAACAATTTTGTAGGTTCACAGATCACTATTACATCCCTGAACAGAAACTGGCTGAAAAGAGCCAACCGTCTGGAAGTAAAACTCGCTGGAGGATTTGAATGGCAGGTTGGAGGTAACCGGGTGGATCAGGCAAATACCAGGGGATATAGCTTAACAGGAGAAGTCGCTTTTAATCTTCCCGGAATAATCGTTCCCTTTTGGAAGATCCGGACAAGCAATGCTTTTATTCCACGAACCAGGTTAAGTGCGGGCTATGAATTGTTGAGCAGGCCTGGTTTATACAACCTGAACTCCTTCACGATTCAACAGGCTTATCAATGGAAAACAGGGCAATTGACGGATCATTTGCTGGTACCGGTGTCGATCTCCTATGTATTGCCTTCAAGGATATCACCGGAGTTTCAGGAAATCCTGGACAGGGATCCTGCATTGAGGCAGTCAATAGACAAGCAGTTTATAATCGGAAGCAATTATACCATTACCTATAATAACGTCAATAAAAAAAGGATTCATAGTCTGTTTTTGCAGGGTAACCTGGATGCAGCCGGAAATTTATTGGGACTTATCATTCCGGCAAATAGCCAGGGGCAAAAAAACATCGGCTATCAGCCATTTGCACAATATGTGCGTCTAACCGGAGAGATCCGGCATTACTGGAAACTGGGAAAAGAGAGTCAATGGGTAAACCGATTGCTGGCTGGTACAGGTTTTTCGTATGGAAATAATAGTACGCTGCCCTTTGTGAAACAATATATGACCGGGGGCAGTAACAGTTTAAGGGCTTTTCGGGCAAGGACCCTGGGTCCTGGTTCCTATCGTTCCGAAACAAGTACCTTTGCAGCCAGTGAGGCAGGTGATATCAAGCTGGAATTCAATACAGAGTGGCGTTTCAAATTATTCAGTGTGCTGAAAGGGGCGATCTTTGCGGATGCTGGTAATATCTGGCTACAGCGGGAGAATCCTGAAAAGCCAGGTGCAAACTGGCCAGGAAGCCGGTTTATGAATGATATGGCAGTCGGAGCCGGACTTGGCCTCCGGGTAGACGCTTCCATCCTTGTGATCAGGGCAGATCTGGCGATTCCTCTACGGAAACCCTGGCTTCCGGATGGTGAAAAATGGGTACTAAACCAGGTAGAATGGAGTCAGCCTGCCTGGAGGCGGGAAAATTTGATCCTTAATATTGCGATAGGTTATCCATTCTAGTAAAAAGACCCGGCTATTCATGGTCATATGACAGAAAGCTCTTACCTTTGCAGCCCAATTAATTTTTTTATTTAACAAATCAGGGATCATGAACAATTACGAATTGATGGTGATTTTTACCCCTGTTCTGAGTGAGGAAGACTACAAAGCTGCTCAGAAGAAATTTATCGACCTGGTTACCGCAAACGGTGGCGAGTTGGTAAATTCCAATCCCTGGGGATTAAAATCACTGGCGTATCCTATCCAGAAAAAAACCACTGGTTTATACTGGGTAATGGAGTACAAGGCGCCATCCGACTTCAATGAGAAGCTGAAGATTCAGCTGTTGCGTGACGACAACGTTCTTCGTCACATGTTTACTGTACTCGACAAATACGCCGTTGAGTATAATAATAAAAAGAGAAGTGGCGTACCAACCGGAACTGAAAAAGTGGAGGCTTAATCATGGCAAAGAATGAAATCAAATACCTGACCGCGATTAAGACCGAGAAGCGTGCGAAGAAATTTTGTCGTTTCAAGAAGTACGGTATTAAATACGTG